>NZ_JBARVX010000527.1:0-9377 GCF_049646505.1 Microcoleus sp. | reverse complement strand
AGAAGATGGGGTGGTGACAGATTTTTTGCAGGCTGGGGTGTCACGGGAGGATATTGTATTGGCGTTTCATCCACCGCATTTACGGCAATATACAGAGTTTGCGATCGCAAACATTGTGCAATTCCATCTCACCATCTAACCTAATTCGCTCGTATTAATCTCACAAATCAGTTTTGGTATCAAAGATGAAACCCGTACAAATTTGCGCTCTCATGCTTATAGAAATCGCCACTCTTGCTATCTTCACTCCCAAGAGTGCAAGCGCTCAATCCATCACAGACAAAAGCTGCGTCGCCGATATTTTAGGTGAAGAGATTGGCTCACAAGTTAATATACGATCTGGTGCGGGAAGCATTTTTAGTGTCGCAGGCACCGTATCGGTAGGAAATTTAGTGATTGTCGCCAATGACGACCAAAATAAAAGTGCTGTCGTATCTCCACTCAGCCGTAAAGATACTGAAGGAAATGTCTGGTATTTGACGACAAGATTGAGAGCGAGTGAGTACAAAGGTTGGATCAGATCGGACTTTTTGAGACTGAGATGTCCTAATCCCTAGGTTAGGCAATAAACAAGAGAGGAAGCACTCTGCACGCACCCTTTTATTATGACTTTCGCTATTTTAAAATAACTTGGGCGATCGCTCAATCTTGTTGAGTAGTAATGCTGCGATTACGGGATGGGATGTGCGCGCGGCGAAGTTATCCTTCTGAGTACCGTCGCACGTTGCTTGCTTGTAGCGCAAAGCGGCTGCTTTGAGGGCGACTTTTCAGAAGTTATATCGTTTCCGGTTGCATCGGAATGATTTAACCGGCGCTAGAACACAGAGAACACAGAGAGGTCAGAGAGAAATGAATACAGGACGATGAAGAGAGGAATTGATATTATAGGTTCGATAGTTCGGACTTTAGTCCTTCTTTATGCGGACTAAAGTCCGAACGCTCGAACCTCAAATTAATAGCTAATTTGCAAAGTCACAGAAGCTTCAATCTGCTGTTCCCCTCCCACTACGGGTGTTGCAGCATTAGCATCAGCCCTAGCAGCAGCAAATTGGCGGTACACGGGAGCTGGCGCGATCGCACCGTTGACTTGAATTCCCTGAATTTCTCCCCGCTTGAGGTTGAGCGCGCTCAAGACTGCATCCGCTTGCGATTGAGCGTCTTGAGTGGCTTTTTTGAGTGCTTGTTTTTGAGCTTGTTCGATCGCACTTTCGGCGGCCACAAAACTCACACCTTGAATGCGCGTTGCTCCGGCGTTCACCGCATCGTCGAGCAAAGTGCCTGCAGATGCAGTATTGATGCGAAAAGTGACGGTATTTGTAGCAGTATAGCCTGTCAGCCGCTGCTGGTTGTTTTCGTAGCTGTAATTCGGGTTGAGAGTAATGCCGGCAGTTTCGAGTTTTTCTACTTGGCGCGATCGCAGCAACTCTACCACAGCGGACGATCGCCTCGCCGCTTCCTGCTGCACCGCAGTCGCCGTTTTTCCCTGCACCTCAACACCCAATCGCACTTGCGTTTGAGTTGTCGGAATCGCTTCCACACCCCGCCCGGTAACAGTCAACGTTCTGATCCGCTGTTCTTGAGCAACCGCCGGATCTAATCTCACAAAACTCACGAAAGTTAACGTTAAACACAACGCTGTTAGCAGATTGCGGAAATTGATTCTAGTACCGCGCCGCAAATTTGAATTCATGAACTCGATTCTCCTCACGTACAACTGATGCTATACTTTACCTTCGCACGGGAATTACTAAAGATCCAGCCTGTTACATTTTTGGTAACTAAAAAAAATTAGTCATTAGTCATTAGTTATTAGTCATTATTATATGCAATCCTAAATCATTTGTTAATTTCTTACTCCCTCCCCTTAGTAAGGGGAGGGTTGGGGTGGGGTAAAAATATTTACGACTCATTTAGTCATTATTATATGCAATCCTTAAAACAAGTGGCCCGCCGACTCAAAAAAGAGACTTACGCTGTTTATTTAGCCAGTACAGACCGGAGAGTACCTTGGTACGCCAGAATTTTAGCAGGCCTTACGGTTGCCTACGCTTTTAGCCCGATCGACTTAATTCCCGATTTCATACCGATTCTCGGCTACTTGGACGATTTGATAATTGTACCTTTGGGAATTTGGCTGGTACTGAAGATGATTCCGCCACAGGTTTTAGCCGAGTGCCGGGAAAAAGCCGCTGCTGAAATAGAGCGAGAAAAACCGATAAATCAGGCTGCGGCTGCTATAATTATTGTTATTTGGATTGGCTTGGGAATATTAGCTGCAATTTTGATAAAACAAATATTTAAACGTTAGAAGACCGGGCGGTTGAAACCGCGGCTATACAGACAAAACCCGCCTCCGCGGGTTGAATAATAGGCGGTGAAAATTATGTTTTACCTTATTCTCTATTCGTCCGCGGAGGCGGACATCGTTTGTGTAGACGCGGTTTCAACCGCCGTCTGATATTCATGATATTATATTGTAGAGTGCGCGCACCTGACCTTAAAAAAAACTCGCGGCATCACATACCAAGTATTATTTACCCCCTTAAAAAATTAAACTAAGTTTCTACCTATGACTCAAACTACTACCGATCACCTCAGCCACCTCAACCCATCCCAGCGCCAAGCAGTCGTCCATTACAACGGGCCGCTGTTAGTAGTAGCGGGGGCTGGTTCGGGGAAAACCAGAGCTCTAACTTACCGCGTAGCAAACTTAGTTCGCACCAACCGAGTCGATCCCGAAAATATTCTGGCGGTGACATTTACGAATAAAGCCGCTAGAGAGATGAAAGAAAGAATTGAGAAATTGCTGGCGACTCAGCAAGCTGAGGCTGAATATGGGAAACCTTTGGCAGATTTAGCGCCGGATGTGCAAACCAGATTGCGATCGCAAATTTACCACAGAATTACCAAACAGATTTGGATGGGAACTTTTCACTCTCTGTGCGGCCGGATTCTCCGCTACGATATTGAGAAATATCAAGACGAAAAAGGCCGCCAATGGAAGAAGAATTTTTCGATTTTTGACGAGTCAGATGCTCAAAGTCTCGTCAAACAAATTGTTACCAAAGTCCTCAATCTTGACGACAAGAAATTTGACCCGCGCAAAGTCCGCTATGCCATCAGCAACGCTAAAAATAAAGGTTGGTCGCCTCAAGAATTCCTAGCCGCAGAACCGGATTACAGAGGGCGCGTAATTGCCGATGTTTACAGCCGTTACCAAGATGCTTTAGCAGCCAACAACGGCTTAGATTTTGACGATTTAATTCTTGTTCCGGTTAAACTTTTACGCCAAAACGAGCAAGTATTAAATTATTGGCATAGAAAGTTTTGCCATATTTTAGTTGACGAATATCAGGATACGAACCGCACTCAATATGATTTGATTCGGATGTTGGTGA
The DNA here is from genome assembly GCF_049646505.1 of Microcoleus sp. Taxonomy (GTDB): domain Bacteria; phylum Cyanobacteriota; class Cyanobacteriia; order Cyanobacteriales; family Microcoleaceae; genus Microcoleus. Next base: position 5,979 of record NZ_JBARVX010000527.1, on the reverse strand, counting down.
CAAATAACAGCGACCCGAAAGAGTTTGATAAATGGCAAAATCGCTCGATTTTTGTGGTGGGCGATGTGGATCAATCTATTTACAGTTTTCGGATGGCTGATTATACCATTTTGCTGGAATTTCAAGAGGATTTCGGCGATGGTTTGTCGGATGCAAAAACTCAGACAATGGTAAAATTAGAGGAAAATTATCGATCGCGCGAAAACATCCTGGAACTCGCCAACCATTTGATCGAACACAATACCGAACGCATCGAGAAAGTTCTGCGCCCGACTCGCGAACCCGGAGCTCCGATTGTGGTATGGCGCGCTGACAACGAAATAGATGAAGCGCAATTTGTAGCTGGTCAAATTCAGTCCCTGAAGCGCCAAAATTCCGAATACGAACACGGGAGTAACTTTGCGATTCTCTACCGCACCAACGCTCAATCTCGCTCCTTTGAAGAAGCGTTAATGTACTTGGATATTCCCTATAATATTGTCGGCGGCCTGAAGTTTTACGATCGCAAAGAAATCAAAGATATCCTAGCATACCTGCGGACGATCGCCAATCCAGACGATAGCGTCAGCCTCAAACGCATCATCAACACTCCCCGCCGCGGCATTGGCGACACGACATTTGGTAAAATCGAAGACGCTGCAACTCAATTAGGTATTCCGCTGTGGGAAATTCTCAGCGACGAATCTTCTGTCAATACTCTCGCAGGGCGATCGGCAAAAGCTATAATTAAATTTGCCGCCATGATTGGTAATTGGCAACAAAAACTTGAAACTACGCCCGCGTCGCAAATTGTCCAAGGAATTATCGAAGATTCTGGTTATATTGACGATTTAAAAAATCAAGGAACCGAAGAAGCAGAAAATCGCATTGAAAACGTTCGAGAATTGTACAACGCAGTGCTGCAATTTGAAGAACAAAACGAAGAACCGACGCTAACATCATTTTTAGCCAAAGCATCTTTAGCATCCGATTTAGATGATTTGAAAGAAGACGATTCCCGCGTGTCGCTGATGACGCTGCACTCAGCCAAAGGGTTAGAATTCCCCGTAGTATTTTTAGTCGGAATGGAACAGGGTTTATTTCCCAATTTCCGCAGTTTGGACGACCCGAAAGCAGTTGAAGAAGAACGCCGTTTGTGCTACGTCGGCATTACTCGCGCCCAGGAATTGCTATTTCTTACCCACACTCGCGAACGCCGTCTTTGGGGAGGTTTCCGGGAACACTGCACCCCTTCGCTATTCTTGGGGGAATTGCCGACACATTTGCTGGCTGGAAGTGCGAAAAAAACTAAGACGGGAAAAACGGCTGCATCCCAGGGAAAAATTCATAATTTAGCAGCCAATTCTGGGAGTTCTCCATCAGAATGGAAAACGGGGGAACGGGTTTTTCATCATGCTTTTGGAGTTGGAGAAATTACCCACGTTTTGGGAGTGGGCGATAAAACTAATCTGGCAATTAAGTTTAAAGGTTTGGGGCGCAAAATCATCGATCCGAGGACGGCTAAGTTGCAGCGAGTGTAATAGAAAAAACTCCAAGAAAACCCGGCGGTTGAAACCGCGTCTATACAGGCAAAACCCGCCTCCGCGGGTTGAAGAATGGGCGTTAAAAATGGCGGTTAAAATTACGTTTTTATCTTCAGTCCGCGGAGGCGGACATCGTTTGTGTAGACGCGGTTTCAACCGCCGTCTGCATCTAATTAAAAAGCAGAAATCAAAAGATAAACTCTTATGTCTTACAGTCAATTTACGACCATCGGCAAGGTTAAAGAAGCCTTCAATCTCGTAGTAGTTGAAGGAATCAGATTTTTGCCAGAAATCGAGCCGATCGCACCCGCGACAGCCTTACAGACCATGCTGGAGACAAATTTGCCTTGGGCGATCGCCACTAGCACAGAAAAAGCCCGTTCAGAAGCTATTATTAACCCTGTCTTGCTGGAAGTTCGCAACATTCTGAACCAACAAATCAGCGTGTTTTCGGGTGAAGAATTTAATGTCGATGCTGCTGTTGGACTTACAGGAGTTTGCGATTTTCTGATCAGCCGTTCCCCCGAACAGTTAGAAGTTGAGGCCCCAGCAATTGTGATGGTAGAAGCTAAAAAAGGAGATTTGAAAGTAGGTTTGGGTCAATGTATTGCTGAAATGGTGGCGGCCCAGAGGTTTAATGAAGCGAAAGGTCGATCGATCTTAGCCATCTACGGCAGTGTTTCTAGCGGCACAGCTTGGCGGTTTCTCAAGCTAGAAGGGCAAATAGTGACGATCGATCTTACCGATTATCCGCTACCTCCAGTCGATAAAATATTGGGATTTTTAGTCTGGATGGTGCGCCAAAATTAGCATATCAAATCTGCGTTAAAAACCCCGATCGGAGTCGGCGGTTTCAACCGCTACTAAACAACCAAAGTCCGAACAGAGGGATTAAAAAGAAATAATTCAAGGCTATGGCGTAGGAAATCTTCTCGCTTAACAGGCAAGATGCCTGTTCCACAAGAAAATTCACTCTTTGTGGAACAGGCATCTTGCCTGTTCATAAAAGACTTATTAAGAATGAATGATGCAACATCTCATATCTTATTCGATTACCTGAGATTCCACACGCCTGTATTTACCCGCCAAACGTTCTCGACGCTGGCGGCGGTTGTCAGCTTCAAATATAGCGATTAATTCATCCAGGTTTAGAGTCAAAGCGTCCAACTGTTGGCAGACTTCACGCATCTTTTCAACGTGTCGCTTTCTGGTTTCAGCGTCGGGGATTCTAGGTTGTTGATTCATGGCAAATTCCAATCTATTTTGATTTCTCGGATAGTTGCTTCTGAGGCATCGACAGCCGCCTCTGTTTGTTCTATCGTTCTATACAGAAAGTTTAACGTATCCGTAGTCGCAGCAGGTTGAGATTCTGCCACCTGCTGCAAAAGCCTGTACAAACGATTGTAAGAGGTTCTCAATCTTTCCTTAATATTATCCAGAGATTCTAGTTCCGGGAGTGTCGCTTCTGTCTCGCCAAACTGCTGCATTAAAATATATTCTGTGGCGGTTGTTTCGTTGAGGATTTCCACTAGCCGCCGCTGCAATGCGAAAATTGTGTTCAGGATGTCATCAGGTAGCTTTGCCATTGTCCTTGATTTTTAGGGATAACAACTTAGGAATGAAAATTTAATAACTTAAGCGATTGCTCGTTACCAGGCTCTGCCTGGTAATGCAGATCCGGAGGCTCTGCCTCCTTTTATCTGGTAACTTACAGAAGAGAGGACTGTAGGAGGTGTTTAAGTTATTAATTTTTAGATTCTTAACACAATATAGCAGAATGTTTGCTTCCTTCTATTTGAGTTTGAATCAAGAGCGATCGCACTCCCAATTTACCACATTTAAACCTAACTAAAAGCATCCAGATTACCAGCATCCATATCGATCCGTGAGGTCGCTTTCTTCAATCCTCCAATCTCAAATCGATCGCACTTCGCATCGCCAATAACGCCGTTCCATAAGCAGCCGCAGTCTGAACCGGAGTTTCCACCGGCACTTTCAAATAACGCTTTCTGATCGCACTCCAAACCGCATTTTTTGCGCCGCCCCCAGCCGTATAAACCTTTGTCAAAGGAGTTGCACCGAATTCTTGCAATAATTGATATCCCCGCGCTTCAATCCGCGCGATACTTTCGAGCAAACCGTGCAGAAATTCCACTGAATCTGTTGGACGCGGTTCGAGTCTGGGCGCTAAATTTGGGTCATTAATTGGAAAGCGATCGCCATTTTTCAACAACGGGTAATAATCCAGTAAACTCTCTTGTTCGGGATTAATTTGTGTGCTATAATTATCTAATTCAGTATCAGTAAAAAAGTGTCGCAGCACCGCACCTCCGGTATTAGAAGCGCCTCCAACTAACCACAAATCGCCTAATTTATGGCTGTAAATCCCGTATCTAGAATCATCTACGCGGGTATGACTTAACAGTTTGATGGCTAAAGTAGAACCGAGAGAAGTTACTGCTTCCCCCGGTGAATTGACACCGCTTGCTAAAAATGCTGCAATACTATCGGTTGTGCCAGCACAAACTGTACAATTGCGGGGAAATCCGAAGCGACTCCTCACTTCATCTCTCACTTCCCCCACAGGCGTGCCCGGTGCGACAACTTGCGGCAATTTAGGCGTTGCAGCGCCGGCAATTCCCTGTGTCAGCCAATTCGGATAGCACAAAGTATCAACATCGAAACCGAGTTTTAAAGCATTGTGATAGTCGCTAATTCCTAATTTTCCGTGCAGCAAAAATGCCAGCCAATCAGCTTGATGCAGGAAATAAAGCTTCTCAACAACAGGCAAGATGCCTGTTCCACAAAGATTGAATTGTTTTGTGGGGAGTAGGGGTTGGGCTTCTAGCCCGCCCAAATGCTGCCACCACAGGAGTTTTGCCAGACTGGATGTAGCGCTTAATACTGTGTGGTTGGCAGGGGCGATCGCCCGCAACGTCTCTGTCACGGCTGCACCGCGCGCATCATTGTATAAAATGGGTTCGCATACGGGTATACCGTCAGTATCGCACAGCATGACAGTGGAGGATGTGCCGTCAAGGGCGATCGCGCTTACCTGATTGCGGATGGTTGGGGGGATTTGCTCAATTACAGCCCACAGCGCATTTTGCCACACCGAGGGCAATTCCAACTGTCGATCGTTGGCAAAAGTGTATTCTGTCTCGCAATGGATTGTACCCTGGGAGTCGATAATTGTCGATCGAGCGCCCGTAGTACCGAAATCTATTCCCAAATAAAGATTCATTTATAGCAGTTGACAGTTGACAGTTGACAGTATTTGTAGGGTGTGTCAGCAAGAAACCGGGTTTCTGAGATTATCGTGCTTCGACATATTCACAAAGCGTAGTTGGTTCGGGAATTGGTAAACCTTCCTCTCGCAATCCTTCTAAATGAAATTCGATCGCTTCTTTAATTTGCTGCTGTACTTCCGCAAGGGTAGCGCCTGTGGCTGCACATCCGGGTAAATCTGGTGGATATGCTGAATAGTTATTGGGTGTTTTTTCAATGACGATGGTATAACGCATTAGTTGATCTCGAATTTAGAGTAGATTAGGATTTACGCACTGACCAAAGAAACCGGGTTTTTATCGAATCTGCTGACTACAACCAAATATTTGGCAAAAAACCCGGTTTCTGAACCCTAAACAGTTTGTGTTAGCCAATTGCTATGATCCGAATTTCGCAAGTCTGTTGTTTGAAGAGTGATATCAAAACGTAACAGGTAATGAAATGACCAAAAGCCGATAACTTCGTAGAAAAAGATTCTCAAAAAAAGACTTAACAAAGGGCTGAAATCGCTATAAATTACAGCTTACAGCTCTCGATGCGAGAGAAGAGAACCAAACCCCACCAGCCCACCAAACCAAACCCAACCCGCACGCAACAACGAACCCACGGTAGGTGGCCCTCTGGTTCTTGCAGATTAAAGGTTAAATCATTGTAGCTCAACCAATCTTTCCTCCCCTTTCTTCTCTTTCGCCAACCGACGCGATCGCCTAGCTTCTTTTCAGTATCCCAATCAACTTTGCCGCCCACTTCCAACCAAATTTTTTTCTGGACACTAAAACCAAAGCGACCCTGACTATATTTTACCCACAACTGGTCGATGGTTCGTAAATCATCGCAAGCAAAATTATCAATTGAACCCGTATCAAAATAATCTTCCTTCTCCCGTCTCGCAGCTTTCAGCATTACCTTTATTGTTTCCTGATCGGCCTCTTTCCACTTTCCTGCTGCTAATAAATCCCGCAGATGAGTATAGTCAACACCCCGCGCTGATTTCAGGGAGTCTGGTGGCGGAGGAGGTACTTGAGGTGGTGGCGGAGGAGGTGTTTGAGCTGATAATGGAGGTGATTGAGTACCAAGAGCCTGCAAAACTTCAGTAGCAGATTGATAACGTTTTTTAATAGCAGGTTGGATCATTTTATCTAAAATCTGACCCAGTTCCGAACTGACA
>NZ_JBARVX010000526.1:0-26870 GCF_049646505.1 Microcoleus sp. | reverse complement strand
GAATTTGTAGTTGGGTAACGCGAGTTGGCGGCTGTTTGTGCTTTTTTTTATTTTGATTTAATGGGTTGACCCAAACCTGGTCGGCTTTGTTATTTAGTGATAATTTTACTCGCTATTTTGTTCCCCGATTGTCTATTTCAATGTAGGGTGTGCCCGGGCGCACTTTACTCGATTTCAACTTAGGCGGCCCAACTTACTTATTAAAACTAAACAATACATGACTCGAACTCGGTGCTTAATTCTTCCTTTGTCACGGTTCCCCGTGCGACTCGCAGGACTAAATCGTATGCTCGATCGTCGGTCAAATTCAAAGTGCAACCATTCAAACGCAAAAAGGTATCCGCCACAGCAAAAGCCGATCGCTTGTTGCCGTCAATAAATGGATGATTCATCGCTATGTGATAGAGATAAGCAGCAGCTTGTGCGGCAATTGTCGGATGCAAAAGTTGACCGCCAAAAGTTGCTTGCGGTTGAGCCAACGCCGACTCTAACAAACCTTCATCTCTGACACCGGGAGTGCCGCCAAAGCTAGAAATTTGGTCGTCATGAAGTTCTAGCACTTCCTCTAAAGATAGAAATTTAGGAGTTTGCAAGGCGACGGTAAACCTCCTCTCGTTCTTTTTTAGATGCTAAATAGGCTTTCCAAACATCGCTTTTTTGGGCGTGAGTGCTGTGCTTTGTCTGTAATGTGAGGACAAACTCAAGCACTTCTTCCATTGCGGATTCTGGTACTCGATCTAGTTCTTGGAGAATCTGTTCTTTTGTAGTCATGTTTCCTCCTAATTACCTTACAACCAGTTTACAACTGATCTCGCCTTCTTAGTCCGCGGAGGCGGACTTTGTGTGTGTAGCCGCGGTTTCAACCGCCGGGTGATTTTTGATATTCTGGTTTATCTATGTAGTCGCGGTTTCAACCGCCGAGTTATCTTTGATATTTTGCCACCCATTCAACGATCGCCTCAGTCAGCCCGTCCAACGTATATTCCTGAGCTTCCACATCTAACTTGCCCAATAAATTATAGCAGCTTTTGGACGTTTCCGGGCCGATCGAGGCGATGCAAACATTTTCTAACCAATCCTCAGACAAAGACAATTCTGGGGTTTTTTCTATGAGATTGCAAAAGTTATGCACGGTTTTGGAACTGGCAAAGGTTATGATATTTACGGCTTGATTTTGAAGTGCTGCTAGGGCGATCGGAGCGATAGTTTCGGGACAGCAAGATTGGTAAGCTGGTACTTCGATTACTTGCGCTCCTTTGGTGGTGAATTCTTTAACTAAAACTTCTCTCCCGCCGCTTTCTACTCTGGGAAATAGAATTTTGGAGTTTTGCAATTTGTCTGGGAAGTTCTCGACTAGGGAGTCGGCGACGAAGTTGGGGGGAATAAAGTCTGGTTGTAGAGAGTGCGATCGCAAACTTTCTGCTGTTTTTTTGCCTACTACTGCGATTTTAATGCCACACAAGCTGCGCGCGTCTTTGCCTTTTGCTTGCAATCTTTCAAAAAAACAGTCTACAGCGTTGTGGGATGTGAGAATTAACCAATGAAAGCTTGACAATTGTGCGATCGCCCTGTCTAATGGTTCCCAAGTGGACGGCGCACCAATTACCAAGGCGGGCATTTCGATCGCGCGGGCTCCTAGTTGCTGGAGTCGATCGCTAAATTGACCCGACTGGGAAGCTGCGCGGGTGACTAAAATCGTTTTTCCGGCTAGCGGCTGGCTGTTGTTAGAAATGACTGGTGTAACGCTCATGTTTGTGTTTTCCGATCCGATTAAATATTCGCGCAATCTGACTACTTCTCCAATGACGATCGCGCATGGCGATAGAGATTGACCTGCTGTTTGCTGTACGATGTTGAACAGAGTTCCGATCCAGATTTTCTGTTCGGGGCGGCTGCAATCTCGGATAATGGCGATCGGTGTTTCGGGCGATCGCCCGTGTTTTTGCAATTGCCAAATTATCTCGCTTAAATTGCGCCCTCCCATCAATATTACCAAAGTTTCAATCTTCACTAATGCTTCCCATTCTAAAGCATCCGGTTCGTGCCCGCTCATCACTGCAAAACAGCGGCTCATCACCGGATCTGTGAGGGGAATGCCTGCTAGTAAAGGGGCGGCTAATACTGATGAAATTCCGGGTACTACTTCAAACTCACAGCCTGCTGTTATCAATGCTTGAATTTCGGAACTGGAGCGACCAAAAATAAACGGGTCGCCGCTTTTTAAGCGCACTATTTGTTTGCCTAACTTGCACTGTTCTACCAGCAATCGGTTGATTTCTTGCTGCTGGGTGGAAGGTTGTCCGCCGCGTTTCCCTACTTCTATTTTCCGACAAGTTACTGGGATTAATTCGAGTTGCGGGATGTCGATGAGAGCGTCGTAGATTAAAACTTCGGCTTGGGATAGCAGTTTGTGCGATCGTACTGTCATTAAGTCACAATCTCCCGGCCCCGCGCCGACTAGATAAACTTTTCCTTTTGGGTTTTTCATAAGTCATCCTCGATAGTATAATTTAAGGAAGAAGTCATTAGTCATTAGTCATTAGTCATTAGTCATTAGTCATTAGTCATTAGTCATTAGTCATTATTCATTAGTCATTAGTCATGTTTTGCTGTCCTCCCCAAGCTTTCCGTCCAACGTTATCAGGAAGAAGGAAGAAGGAAGAAGGAGCAATCATGAAATAACAAATAACAAATAACAAATAACTAATGCCCAATTCCCAATTCCCAATTCCCAATTCCCAATTCCCAATTCCCAATTCCCAATTCCTAACCAAAAATCCTATATTTATGCAGATTATCATCATCACGGCCGCCGATGCAAATTACTTTGAACTGGTGCGAGGCGCTATTTTATCGGTGCGGGAAAAATCAGAGGGTGCAAATGTGGCGATCGGCTTTTTCGATCTCGGCTCCACTCCCGAACAATTGCAGTGGCTGGAAACACAAGTTAATATCATTCAAAAACCTGATTGGGACTTTGACTTTCCCGGCAGAAATGAAGCCCCTCACTATCTCAAAGGACTTCTAGCGCGTCCGTTTCTGCGCCGCTACTTCCCCGGTTTTGACATCTACCTGTGGATAGATGCCGATGCTTGGGTGCAAGATTGGCAAGCTGTGGAACTGTTAGTTAAAGGCGCGGTAAAACGCGGTTTAGCAGTTGTTCCCGAATTAGACAGAGGCTATTATTTAGCTTACGGCAAACTGCCTTGGTATTGGGAATTTGTTTCCCGCGATTATCAAGCAGCTTTTGGCGAAGAAATTGCCCAACAGTTGCACAGCTATCCAACTATAAATGCAGGTATTTTCGCGCTGCAAAAAGATGCTCCTCACTGGGAATTATGGGCGGAATATCTGGGAGAGGGATTGCAGCGGCACGTTTCTTTGATGACTGACCAAATAGCTTTAAATCGGTTGGTTTACGGCACCCAAATGTTTGACAAAACAGAGATGCTGCCGGCTCGGTGCAACTGGAGCTGCAACTTTGGTTTGCCCGTCTGGGACAAGCAGCGAGCCTGTTTTGTGGAGCCGTATTTGCCGCACGGGGCGATCGGCATTCTGCACATCACCGGTCACAAGCACGACTTGGTAAAATTAGCAACAACAGACGGGAGTCAAATAGAAATTAGTCTCCGCTACCAACCGATACAACGGCCAGTATCTCCACAGTTAAAACCAACACAAATTACATTACCACCACAATCTGAAATGAACAACAATACTTTGTTACCCGCCGGAGATTACGTCTCGCCCGGATTGAAAATTATTCTCCCAGATGCGTACTTTCCCAACATGATTGTTGGGGATACTCAAACTTGTTCGTGGCCCTACCTGCGCCGGGAAATTCAGCACAATTGGTATGTCGATCGCCGCGCTAATTCAGTCGGATTTCTCAGCCGCGACGAAGCACATATTCTGTACAATACAGCCCTGCAATTTTCCGGAAATAAAGCCTTAGAAATCGGCTGCTGGCTGGGATGGTCTGCTTGTCACTTAGCCCTAGCAGGAGTTGAATTAGATGTAATCGATCCGCTGTTAGAAAGAGATGATATCAGACAAAGCGTCATCGATTCAATTCAAGGCGCTCTCAATGCGTCTGGCGTGCAAACTTCCGTGAAGCTAGTACCCGGTTACAGCCCCCAAAGAGTTGAACAATTAGCAAAAGATTTAAACCGCAAATGGTCGTTAATTTTTATTGACGGAGAACATGAAGGTGAGGGGCCGTTAAATGATGCTATTGCGTGCGAAAAATTAGCAGAAGAAGATGCAATAATTTTGTTTCACGACTTAGCTGCGCCCGCTGTCGCGAAAGGTTTGAATTACTTGAAACAAAGGGGATGGCATACTGTAATTTATCAAACAATGCAAATTATGGGTGCAGCTTGGCGGGGCAATGTCGCGCCGATCGAACATCAATCAGATCCGAATGTTTCCTGGAATTTGCCAGCACATTTGCAGGGTTATTCAGTTAGCGGTATTTCAGTTATGCTAAAACAGAACTTGCCACCGCTACAACAGGAAAATTTGCATACAATTATTGAAAGTAGCAAATCGTCAGTGCAAACTTCTCCTGAAAACTTTAAAAATATTTTGTCAATTGTGCGTCCCTACACACTGCTTAGCGAATCGAGACTGTTTTCTCTGTATTGTTTGACAAAGCAAATATGTGTGGAAGATTTGCCGGGAAATTTTGTAGAATGCGGAACTTGCAAAGGCGGTTCCGCAGCATTAATGGCATTTGTAATTAAACATTACAGCCGCCGTCCGAGAGTGCTGTATGCTTTTGATACGTTTGAAGGAATGCCGGCACCTACCGAGATTGATAAACATCAGGGAATACCTGCAAATCTTACCGATTTTGGCGAAGGAACTCTCAAAGCTGCAATTAGTGAAAATTTGGATAAAATTTGTGAATTACTGCAAGTTAGCAATATTGTGATACCGGTTAAGGGATTATTCGCCCAGACTTTACCAAAATACAAGTCAGCAATAGGAAGTATTGCGTTTCTGCACGCTGATGGAGATTGGTACGAGTCAACAATGGAGATATTTAATACGCTTTATGACAGCGTGATTGTTAACGGTTTAATTCAAGTGGATGATTACGGGCATTGGGAGGGCTGCAAGCAAGCAGTACACGATTTTGAGAAGATGAAAGGCGAGTCATTTTCGCTGCATACCATTGATGAAACAGGAGTGTGGTTTCAAAAGTTGAAATGATATTAAGATTAGACGGCGGTTGAAACCGCGCCTACACAAACAAAACCCGGATGGTGCGCGGGTTGAAGATGAGGCGGTTAAAATTAGGCTACCTTCTTCAGTCCGCGTCGGCGGACTACCCTTCGGGAAGGCTAACGCCTACGTTTGTATAGACGCGGTTTCAACTATACGTCCGATCTTAATTTCTTCGTCCGCGGAGGCGGACATCGTTTGTGTAGACGCGGTTTCAACCGCCGTCTGATTTTCATTTGACTATCTCAAGTTTAGTATAACATCAAGAAAACGCTTAACCTGTTTTTCCCAAGTCCAATCGAGCATAAAATTCGCCGCAGCTAAACCTCGACGTTTCGCTTCTTCGCGATTAGTATAAACTTGGTCCAAAGCATCAACAACTTCTGCAACCTCAGACTCTCCCCAGCCTTCTACACCGGGAAAATGAGCAGTCGGTTTAACTCGTCCCTGATGCGATAAAGGATAGCAAATATTGCTGTAAATCAAGTCTAAATGACCAGTATTTGCTGATAAAATAGTCGGAATTCCGCAGGCCATACTTTCCATTGCGACTAAATTAGTGCCACCTTCGCAGCGGTTGGTGAAAACAGCGCAGTCGGCTTCTCGCAAAATTTGTCCTGAGAGGTGATTGGGTATTAAGCCGATGTCGATAAAAGAGTCAACTGGTAAACCGTTGGCTGCTAACCATTGGGAAATTCCTAAAATTCCGTCGCGGTTGATATTAGGAAATCCCGCAACGTTTCCGGTTTGTTCCATTCCCAACATATATTGAGGCCAAAAGTTGTGCCAAGCTGTTAGTAACAGCGCTTCTGGATGTTTGGCGCGAAATTGTTTGAAAGCGGCAATTACTATGTCTTGGCCTTTGCGATATTCTAGTTTGCCACCGGAGAAGATGACGAAGCGATCGCCAAATAGATTAGATTTGGGTGCAGGATGGAAAATTGTCGGGTCAATTCCTTGATTTACCATCGCCACATTCGTTAAGCCGCAGCTTCGCAAAACATCGGCATTCCAGTTAGAACCGGCGACAATTACGCTATATTTTTTGGCTTTTTCTAGTGCTTCTGCTGTGATGCGCGTGTCTTCAAAAAAGATGACTCCTACTTGACAAGCGCTGGTAATTTGATTTTCAACTCCAGACGAAACTAAATTATTACCCAAACCGTAAAGTACGGGAAAGTTGCAAGCGATTTGTTTGTCAGAATTCGCGGTTACTAATTCTTGAAAATCTCTCTGCTTTTCTATTAGGGGCAATAACAGCGATTTGTGCAGCGGATTGAGCGATTCTGAGGTGATGGATGGCGGTGCTAAAAGTGCTACTTCCCAGGCAGGATTTCGCAGCAGTTGCAGTGTTAAATTCATGCCGTAAATTCCCCAGCCGCTGGTGATGCTGAGCGGCCAACTGATGCCGATTCCTGTTGTTTGTGGCTGGATTTCTGGGGGTTGAATTTGAGGGGGGGGGATTCGTCGAGGCAGAGCCTCTGCACCTGCATTACCAGGCAGAGCCTGGTAACGAGTAATTAGCTGTTCTAGGGCTGCTTTTACCCGATCGCCCACGCCATCCCAATCGCCCGGTTTTTGCTGGCGAAACAACCGCACAGTGGGATACCAAGGGCTATCTTCGCGATCGAGCATCCACCGCCAATCGGCCACAAAAGACAGCAAAATCCACACCGGTTTCCCCAACGCACCGGCTAAATGCGCCACAGAAGTATCGACGCAAATTACTAAATCCAGTTGGGAAATAATCGCTGCAGTGTCCGCAAAATCAACGCAATGTTTGCTCAAATCTTGAACTTGCTGTTGATTTAATAAAGCGTAATCCCTCGCTGGCAAATCTTTTTGCAAGCTGTAAAAACTCGCTCCCGGAACATCTAAAAACTTCACAAAATCGCTCAACTTACAAGAGCGATCGTTGTTCTTGCGGTGCAGAGGCCCGCCCGCCCACACAATACCTACTTTTAGCTGATTGTTTGGTTCTAAAGAAATTTTACAATCCTCTGGCGCAGCTAAATAAGGAATATTTACAGGCATATTTTCCAAAGTCGTTCCCAGAATTCGGGGCAAACTCATCAGCGGCGCTTGTACTTGAAAATCTGGCAAATCAGGCGGCTTTGTTGCTACAATATCTATCCCTGCAACTTTTTCAAACAAACGCTTCAGCGACAGATGACAAGCCACAATAACTTTGCCACCTTTTTGCTTAACTAAAGGCGCGTAGCGGATAAAATGAATCGTGTCGCCCAAACCTTGTTCGGGGTGCAACAATATTGTTTTTCCCTGCAAATCGGAACCGTCCCAAAGCGGCTGCTCGAAATATCTGGGTTCCAATTCTTGAGTTTGCCAGCGCGATTCGTAATCCGCAAAACCGCGCTCAAATTTTCCAGTTAAAAGCAAAGCTAAGGCTCGTCTCAAACGCCAATTTGGTGATTCTGGACATAGTTGAATTGCTTTATTGTAGAATTCGATCGCCTCTGCGACTTTTCCCTGTTCTTCGAGGGCGGAACCCAAGTATAAGTTGGTTTCGCTGAGATTGGGATTTGTTTCTAGGGCTTTGTTGTAGTGGAAAATAGCCTCAGCTATTTGCCCGTTTTCCTGTTTGAAATAACCTAAATAACTGTGGGCTCCTGCGTGGTTGGGCGAGGCGACAATTACCTGTTCGTAGCGAGCGGCTGCTTCGGCTTGTTTCCCTTGTTTTCGGAAAGCATTTGCTATGTGAAAATCCACATCAACTGCTGTCAGTTTTTGGGCAGAGACGAGACTGGGCGATGGCGATGTTTCACTCGCACTCAAGGATTGTGTTAACTCTTGCAAAGCTATTTTTACCCGATCGCAAACTCCATCCCAATCCCCCGGTTTTTCCTGGCGAAACAACCGCGCCGTCGGATACCAAGGGCTATCTTCGCGCTGCAACATCCACCGCCAATCCGGCGTAAAACACAGCAAAATCCATACCGGTTTGCCCAAAGCACCGGCTAAATGCGCTACAGCAGTATCAACAGAAATTACTAAATCCAGTTGCGATATCACCGCCGCAGTATCAGCAAAATCGTTCAAATTTTCGCTCAAATCTATTACGGAAGTTTGACTTAACAAAGTAAGATCGCCCGCCGATAATTCTTTCTGAAGACTGTAAAAACTTACGCCCGGAATATCGAACAATTTCAGAAAATAGCTTAAATAACTCGATCGCACAAAATCCTTCAAATGTTCCGAACTTCCCGCCCACACAATCCCCACTTTGAAATTGCGATTCCCTACGGGATAGCTGCGCTTCACGGAATTTAGGGAAAATTGCCAATTCGGCGGCGCTGCTAAATAAGGAACATTTGTCGGTATATTTTCTAAAGTTGTTCCCAGAATGTGCGGCAAACTCATCAGCGGTGCTTGCACTTGAAAATCGGACAATTCGTCGATCCGCACCGCCACTTGTTCGATGCCAGGAATCTGCTTGAACAAACGCTTGAGTTCTTGATAGCAAGAAAGGATGACTTTGCCGCCTTTTTGCTGCACGATTGCCGCGTAGCGCACAAACTGAATTGCGTCACCCAAACCTTGTTCGCAGCGCAGCAAAATAGTTTGTCCGTGCAAATCTGAACCGTCCCAAATCGGCCGATCGAAATTCAACCACTGTATGTTTTTTGCTTGATCGGTTTGCCAGCGCCATTCGTACTCTGCAAAACCGCGAAGCAAGTCACCTGTTAACAGCAGCGCCAAGGATAAATTGAAGTGAGATTTTGCACAATTTTCATCGAAACTAATAGCTCGATTGTAACAGAAAATTGCCCGGTCTACTTCGTGATTTGCTTCTAAAACAGTGCCTAAATTATTCAGCGCTTCTACATAATTTGGCTGTAAGGCTATGGCTTTTTCTAAGCTAACCGAAGCTCGATCGAATTGGTGCCTTTCTAAGAACCAATTTCCTAGATGATAATGCCCTGATGCGCTGTCAGGTTCTATCTCAATTGACAGACAATAAAGACGTTTAGCTTCTTCTAGCTGATTTGTTGCTTGCATTGCCGCGCCCAAATTTACGATGGCAGGCACGTAATTGGCATTGATGGAAAGTGCTTGATTAAAACAGGCGATCGCCTTTGACAACTCGCCCTCCTGCTGGAGTGTCGCGCCGAGATTGTTGAGAGCTTTGACGTAAAGGGGATTTAGGGCGATCGCCTTTTGGAAACAAGACATAGCATCGTCTATACGGCCCTGAGTTTGCAGAAAAATACCAAAGTTATTTTGGGATAGAGCGCAGTTTGGGTCGATTTCGATTGCGCGCTGATAATATGTTGCAGCACCTGTTAAATCGCCTGTTTGGTGCAGCGCAACCGCTAAATTGGTGGCAGCTTCGATCGAATTCGGGCAGCTAACTAAAGCATTTTCAAAATACGCGATCGCCTCGATGAATTTTCCTTGCGACTTCAGCAGATTTCCCTGCTCGAACTGTTGCTTAGCCAATTCAATATTTGGCTGAATTTCTATTACTCCTCGTTCTTCCTGATGCTGAGCAACTCTTTCTCGGAGCGCCAAACCAACCGCTTCTAAAACTCCTTCCCAATCTTGCGCTGTTGACTGGCGAAACAGTCTCGCCGTCGGATACCAAGGGCTATCTTCCCGTTCCAACATCCACCGCCAATCCGGCACAAAACACAGCAAAATCCACACGGGTTTGCCCAAAGCACCGGCCAAGTGCGCCACAGAAGTATCTACCGAAATGACTAAATCCAGAGCCGACATTGCGGCTGCTGTATCGGCAAAGTCGTGCAAATAAGAGCTTAAATCTGTAACAGGCATTTGCTCCAACAAAGCGCGTTCTGCTGCTGTCATTTCCTTTTGCAAACTGTAAAAATTTGCTCCGGGAATATCTAATATTTTGGCGAACAAATTGAGCGGAAACGATCGCACTTTATTTTGTGAATTGTTAGTATTGCCACACCAGACAATCCCTACTTTTAAATTAGCAGTTTGACCAAAATTAAATTCCCCGCCGGGAGGCGGAGCTAAATAAGGAACCCGGGCGGGTATATTTTCTAAAGTTGTTCCCAGAAGGTGCGGCAAACTCATGAGGTGCGCGCGAACTTGAAAATCCGGCGCAGCTTCTGGACTAATTATCAACCGATCGATTCCCGCAACTCGTGCAAACAAGCGCTGCAAGTGCGGCAAACACCAAACAATTACCCGGCCGCCTTTTTGCTTGACTAATTCTGCGTAGCGGATAAATTGAATTGCATCGCCTAAACCCTGTTCCGGGCAAAGCAAAATTGTTTTTCCATTCAAATCTTTGCCGTCCCAAATCGGCTGGAGAAAGTTGTATTGCGGGAACTGTTTTTTTTCAACTACTAGCCGCGATTCGTACTCTGCAAAACCACGTTTAAAATCTCCAGACAGCAGCAATGCTAAAGCTAAATTTAGGTGAGATTCGGGGTTGGCGATATTGAATTCAACTGCTCGATCGTAATAGTTGACAGCATCTGCAAATTGTCCGCTTTGGTGCAGAATGTTTCCCAAACCGTTGAGAGAATTGACATAACCGGGTTTGAGTTCGATCGCCCGATTGTAACAATCCATCGCCTCCGCCGTTTTTCCCGCTTCCTCAAAAGCTTTAGCGAGATTGTTCAAAGCTTCGGGAAAGTCGGGTTTCAGGCTCAAAGCTTGCTGGTAGCAGGCGATCGCATCTTGAATTTTACCTTGTTTGTGCAGGACAATTGCCAGATTGCAGCGAGCGGCGGCACTGGCGGGAAATTTCTCAATCGCTTGCTGGCAAAAGGCTAGAGCCTCATCTAACTTATCTTGGTTTGACAGCCAATTCCCAAAAGCCAGATCGGTTGCTGCCAAATCCGGCTGCAGCGCCAGAGCTCGTTCGTAATAGGCGATCGCATCTGCAACTCGGCCCTGCCGGATCGAGGCGTATGCTAAGTTGTGCAAAGCGTCGCAATAATTGGGATCGAGCTCGATCGCCCTTTCGTAATTCGCGATCGCGCGATCGTAATCCGCGCCCGCTTCCTCCCCTTGTTTCTCCAAAGCAATTCCCAAATTCAAATAAGCCGCCGCGCAATCAGGATTGACTTGAATCGCTTGCTGGTAAAGCGAGCAAGCCTCACCCACATTCCCTTCTTCTTCCCGCAGCAGCCCCAAATTAATCATCGCTTCGGCGCAATTCGGGTTCAAAGACAGCGCCCGCTGGTATTGTGCGATCGCCTCTGCATTCTCCCCTGCTTCCGCCAGGGCGCTGCCCAAATTGCTCGCAGTTTCCGCCAAATTCCCGTCGATTTCTAGCGCTTTTGCGTAGTGCGCGATCGCCTCTGTCAAGCGCCCGCTTTGCTGTTTGACAACGCCTAAATTGCTGTGGGCGGCGGCGTAATTTGGATCGATCCGTATCGCCCGCTCGTAACATTCGATCGCACCGCCAAAATTGCGCTGCATCTGCAAATCTCTGCCAGAGCGAAACTCTGCATCCGCCGCCGGCCCAGGTGCAGCCTCAACCAGGCGGCCCAGAGATTGCGCCACCCGGTCAAAAACGCCCTCCCAGTCGCCCCGCTGAGCCTGCCGGAACAGCCGCGCCGTCGGATACCAAGGACTGTCTTCGCGCTCCAGCAGCCACCGCCAATCCGGCGAAAACGCCAGCAAAACCCACACCGGTTTGCCCAAAGCC
Source organism: Microcoleus sp. (assembly GCF_049646505.1). Lineage (GTDB taxonomy): Bacteria > Cyanobacteriota > Cyanobacteriia > Cyanobacteriales > Microcoleaceae > Microcoleus. The sequence continues at coordinate 14,989 of NZ_JBARVX010000526.1, read as the reverse complement.
CCCGCCAAATGGGCGACAGCGGTATCCACGGCTATGACTAAATCCAATTCGGCGATCGCAGCAGCAGTATCCGCCAAATCCCCAAAATGCGGGCTCAAATCGACGATCGGAGTTCGATCCAACAGCGCGCGATCGGCCTCGGAAACCTCTTTCTGCAAGCTGTAAAAACTTACCCCCGAAACGTCCAAAAGCGGCAGAAACTGACTTAAACTGCAAGAACGCTGCATATTTTTGCGGTGTTTGGGATTCCCCGCCCAGACAATCCCAACTTTCAAATTGCGATCGGGCAAAAGCCCAAATTCAGCACCCGAATTCCCAGATAAATAAGCAGTATTTGCCGGAATTGTTTCCACCGTTGTACCCAAAACATAGGGCAAACTCAACATCGGCACTTGCACGTCAAATTCCGGCAGCGGCTCGCCTCTAACTATTAGCAAATCAATCCCCTCAACCGTTGCAAACAAACGCTGCAATTGCGGGTAACAGCCAACAATTACCCTGCCGCCTTTATTTTTGACAATCGCAGCGTAGCGCACAAACTGAATCGAATCGCCCAAACCTTGTTCGGCGTGCAGCAAAATAGTCTTTCCCTGCAAATCGGAACCATCCCACAGCGGCCGGTATTCTCTAGCCGCCACTGTATTTCCCGGCCCAGCCAAAAAACAGGAATGACCGATTTTAAATTCATTAATTTTCCAGCGCCACTCGTACTCCGCCAGACCATTTTCCAAATCTCCCGCCAACAGCAAAGCCAAGGACAAATTGAGGTGAGCGCTAGCATGATCTGGATTCAAAACAATCGCCCGTTTGTAGCAGGCGATCGCCTCTTCTACCGCGCCTTTTTCCAGAAAAGTCCTGCCTAAATTGTTAATAGCTTCCACAAAATCCGGCAGCAATTCTAGAGCTTTGTGATAATATTCTAGGGCATCTTCTAAATTGCCCTGTTCTTGCAAAACAGTTGCCAGATTGTTGTAAGCTTCCCAACTGTGCGGGTGAATTTCCAGCGCCCGCCGGTAGAGGTTAACCGCCTCTAAAAGTTTGCCCTTTTCTTGCAGCGCCACCGCTAAATTTATCAGTGCGGGTACGAAATCTGGATCGGCGACGAGGGCTTGTTCGTAATGTGCGATCGCCTCTGCGACTTGACCTTGTTCCTCAAGAATCTTTGCCAAATTGTAAGCTGTTTGAGGAATATTTGGATCGAGTGCCAAAGCTTCTCGATAATGCGGGATAGCTGCATCTAACTCGCCACTTTCTTGCTTGAGAAAACCAAAATTAATCCGGGCTTGCACGCAAGTTGGATCGAGAATTATGATTCGTTCGTAAACGGCGATCGCCTCTTGCTTGTCGCCTGTTTCCATCAACTTTTCGGCTTGCCGCAACATCTCCTCTAAAACAACCGAATTATCCCCATTAGCCGCCCTAGTAATAGATGTCTCAATCCCTGGTAATTGCTTGACTGCGGAGCGGTTTCCCAGCACTTCGCCCGCTGTTAAAAAGATTTTTTGGCTGTCCTCAACCGAGCTTGCGTTTGTCATTTCCAGCGCCGCAGCATCGACTGTCTTTGCGAGGGACAAATTTTCCGCACCATCCTCAGAATAACTAGCAGAATTGGCGATCGCCAACAAACTCAAAGCAGCCTGCACATCCTGAAACAATTCTTGCCAATTGTGCGGCTGACTTTGACGGAAAAGCCTAGCAGTTGGATACCAAGGATTGTCTTCGCGCTCCAGCAGCCAGCGCCAGTCAGGAGCAAAAGAAAGCAGCACCCAAACCGGTTTTCCCAAAGCACCAGCCAAGTGCGCGACAGAAGTATCGACACTAATCACCAAATCCAGTTGAGATATAGCAGAAGCCGTATCAGCAAAGTCGTTCAGGTGCGGGCTCAAATCCGGCACTAAGTGATGGTTGAGCAAAGCGCGATCGCTCTCGGACAAGTTTTTTTGTAAACTATAAAAAGCAATTCCCGCCACATCAAAAAACGGAATAAAATCGCTCAAACTGCAAGATCGCTGATTGTCTTTCCGCCTGGTTGGATTCCCAGCCCATACAATTCCCACCTTAAATTTGGCATCAGAAGCTAGCGCAAATTTGCACTCAGCAGGCGGAGTCAAATAAGGAATATTTGCGGGAATTGTTTCGAGAGTTGTCCCCAAAATTCTGGGTAAACTCATCAGCGGTGCGTGAACGTCAAATACTGGTAAATCCTCAAAACTCACTGATAAATATTCAATGCCGGCAACTGTCGCAAACAACCGCATCAGTTCTGGATAGCAAGCCACGATGACTTTAGCGCCTCGGCTGCGAAGAATCGGCGCGTAGCGGATAAACTGAATCGAATCGCCCAAGCCTTGTTCGACGTGCAGTAAAATAGTTTTAGAATGCAAATCTGAACCATCCCAAAGCGGCTGTTGAAATTGCCTCGGTTGTAGTTGCGGAGTGCGCCACCGCCACTCGTATTCAGCAAAACCGCGCTGATAATCTCCGAACAACAGCAAAGTCAAACCAAATTCGAGGTGTGCGGTGGCGTTGTTTGGCTGCAATTCCAAGGCTCGACGGTGACAGTAAAAAGCCTCTTGAAAATTTCCTAAATCCACCAATGCGTGTCCGAGGTTGTTAATTGCATCCACGAAGTCTGGCTTGAAGCTTAATGCTTGTCGGTAGTGGTCTATGGCAGCTTTTGTATTGCCTTGTTCGTGGTAAAATGCTCCGACATTGTTTTGCGCGTCGGGATTTTTCGGTTCTATTTCTAAAGCTTGCTGGTAGCAGTTGAAAGCTGCGGCTAATTTACCTTGTTGCTGCAAAACTCTGCCCAATCCTAGCAGAGAATATGTCAATTTAGGATTTATTTGTAAAGCGTGCAAATAACAGGCTGCAGCAGCGTTTAGTTGATTTTTTTCTGTAAAAATTTTTCCTAAATTGTGGGCGGTTTCAACCAGGTTTGGGTCGAGTTTGAGCGCTGCTTGGTAATATACAATTGCCCAGTCTGTTTCGCCTTGTTGCTGTTTGAGCCAGCCCAATTTATTGCAGGCGAGTGCGGAATTTGGCTGTATTTTGATAACTTGTTCGTAACTAACGATCGCCCTTTGATATTCGCCAACATCCATCAAAACATGGGCTTTGTTTAAATGTGCTTCTACAAAATCGGGGTTTTGGGCGATCGCGCGATCGTAAAAGTCGATCGCCTCAGCAACTTTTCCCTGCTGTCTAAGCGCTATTCCCAACAAACAAAGCACGTTTGCTGAATCCGGCTGGACTTCTACGATTTGCCGGTACAAACTCTCAGCTTCTAACAAACGTCCCGCTTGGTGATGTTCCCACGCTATTTGCAAACAGTCTTCAGCACTCAGTTTGACGGCAGATTTTTGCAGTTTTTTCTTAGAAGCCATAGTTATAGTTATTTTTATTGTTTGGGAGTGCGCTAACTTGTAATTACCAACTGATTCTAATTTGTTAACTATTCCTTCCTTTCTTCTTCCCTTAAAGTATTTCTTCGGAGAGCTTTCGCACCAAAGTGCGGAATCTTGCTACAAACCAGAAATATATCCAAGCCAGCGGGAATTTCGCAATCCTAAAAAACCCTTCTTAAACACTCTATATGCTCCTTCCTCCTGATAACTAATAACCAATAACCAATAACCAATAACCAATGACTAATGACTAATGACTACTGACTTCTACCCTAACAAACAAGCTGCTGGAAAAATCAGATATTCTAAGAAAAACAACTTCCAGATAAACTGATAAAAATCAGCAATTTCTTTTTGCTCGTCCAAATCAACTTTCGCGCTCCAAAACCACATCAAACCCAAAGCCGCCAAATGAGAAACCGCCAGAAATACTAAATTAACATGAGACAAAACAATGACTCCCGCCACAGTCGCGCCCAAATAGCAAACAGTCAACACCCAGCGAGACAAATTAAAGACGGCAGGCTTGCCCAGCTCAATCGTAAACGTAGTAATATTGTATTGCTTGTCGCCTTCCATATCGGGGATATCTTTGAAAATGGCGATCGCAAAAGTAAACACCACCACAAACACCGTCAGCACCCAAACTTCCGCAGGAATCGCAAAAGACACACTATCCAAACTCCAGCCGGAAAAAGCGCTTTTCGCCCTTCCCAAACCCAAAACCCAATTAAAGTGCAAAAACAGCCCTAAATTGACGATCGCCCCCCGCACCGTAAAAATGCACAGCGCCGCCCAAAAAGGAAACCGTTTCAGCCGAATTGGCGGCAGAGAATAAGCAGTCCCGATCGCCAAACTAACACCAACTGTACCCAGCAAAAACGGCCCTTGCAAAACAGCAGTCAAAATTGCCACAATTCCCGTTACAGCTACAATTAATTCCCCAGTTTTTCGAGAAAACGCTCCAGAGGCGATCGGCAAATACGGCTTATTAATCTTATCAATTTCAACATCTTCTAACTGGTTCAATCCCACAATATAAATATTGCCGCAAATGCAAGCCAACCAAGCACAAGCTAAGGGCAAAAATATAGGATTCACAAACAGTTGTGCGCTTTGGGCGATCGCGTACAAAGCCATCACGCTCAACGTAGTCCCCACAATAGTGTGCGGTCTAGAAAACTCCCAAAACGCCCTCACCCAGCTTTGCGGAGCCGAGCCATCTTTATCTTTATCAATCCAAGACTTACCAATCGAATCGTTGCCCATAAATCCTACAAACGCACCAGAAATAATATTAAGTAAGGTGGAAATTATCCACCTTAATTGAACTTGTCGCCAGAAATATCATCGACCGAACCCTCTTCCTTCTTCCTGATGACGTTGGACGGAAAGTTCGCGGGGGGACAGCACTAATGACTAATGACTAATAACGGCAGGAGGGCGGGCCCGCACCATCCACCGCCCCTACTGACTAATGACTAATGACTACTGACTAATGACTAATGACTAATGACTACTGACTACTGACTACTGACTAATGACTAATGACTAATGACTAATGACTAATGATTTATTTTACAGCACAAATCAGCCCGAAACGAATCAATCCGCTCGCATATCCCCGGCTCATCAATCCGAGAGCAAGTGCAGCTTGAATCGTCGTCCAACCGCTCGTCAGCAAACCCCAAATTGCGCTCGGAGTCAAAGCAGAATCGATCACCACATCCCAAAACGGAGCAACTGCTTTTGACCAATCAGCGCTGCGAATATTTGTAAAAGGCAAACTGCGGACAATTTCCTCATATTCCGGCAAAGAAATCACGTAAGGCAAAGCATAAACCCGGTAAATTTCTGCCAATTCCTTTCTCTCTGCATCAGTTAGTTCTCCCGCCGTTTCTCCCACCGGGCGGTGACACCAAGTTGCTAACATCAAAGTTCCTCCCGGCTTGAGCACGCGACAGCATTCCTGCAAAAACTTAATTTTGTCGGGCATATGTTCGCCGCTTTCGAGGGACCAAACTAAGTCGAAGGACTCGTCAGGAAAAGGCATATTCAAAGCATCTGCTACTAAAAAGTTAACATTGCTTTCGAGTCCTGCAATTTTAGCGCGTTCAGTCGCTCTGTTGGCCTGTACCGGACTCAGGGTGATGCCGGTGGCCATCACGCTAGCGCCCGTTTTGTTTTGTTCGGTCGATCGCCCAAAATCTCGATCGACCCCACCATCCGACTTTAAATTATTTTGGGCGATCGAACTAAACTTTTGAGTCAAATAAAGCGTGCTACCGCCGATTCCGCAACCGACATCCAAAATGCGGTAAGGTTCGCAGAGTGCCTTCTCTGACGGTACTCCAGCCTCGCCGAGCAATTCTTCGATCAAATCTATCTGAGCTTGTCGGCGCTCTTTTTTCAAATTCCCATCCGCGCCGTAGTAACCGTGGTGCATATGTTCGCCCCACACCTGTTCCCACAAACCGCTAGAAGCGTCGTAGAGTTCCTGAATTTGCTGGTAAAGTGTTGATGTCATCGCCAGATCGCAAGTTATTAAAGGAATTCTACCGTTATTTTCCCGATGTTGTCATAGAATTTTGCGATTTTGTGCGATCGGTCGATCGGCATTCCCCAGACCGAGATATCCTTATTTATACCCCTGGATAGATTTGTCGGTTTCCTCTCAAATCGAAAAATCTAAAATCGATTTGTCGATTCCCTCTAAAATCTAAAATCTACAATCTCAAATCTCAAATATAAAACCTAAAATCGAATGACTGTCTCGCGAACCATTTGCTTGGGCTTTCTCACCGTCATCGCCGCAGGTGCTCTACTACTGATGATGCCCTTTTCCACAATCGATGGAACTTGGAACGATCCCATCACAGCAATCTTCACCTCGACTTCCGCTGTTTGCGTCACAGGCTTGTCGGTTGTGGATGTCGGAAAATATTACTCTTTTTGGGGCCAACTGTGCCTACTTTTGCTCGTGCAAATAGGAGGCTTGGGCTACATGACAGCCACCACTTTCTTGCTGCTGTTATTAGGCCGCCGCTTTGGCTTAAAAGACAAAATTGCCCTGCAACAATCTCTCGATAAATCCGGGCTGGCCGGCGTAGTGCAACTCGTGCAGTCAATTCTAGCAACAACCGTTTTGTTTGAATTAACAGGAGTCTTTTTGCTGATGTCGGTTTTCGTCCCAGAATACGGATTTAAAGAAGGTATGTGGTTTGCCGTATTTCACAGCGTTAATGCCTTTAACAACGCCGGCTTTAGCCTCTACTCAGATAGTTTTAGCCGCTACATCAGTTCGCCTGTAATTAACTTGACAATCGGCGGTTTGATCGTAATTGGGGGCATCGGCTATCAAGTAATGATGGAAATGTACCTGTGGCTGCGCGCTCGCTTCAACAAAAGCCCGGTATGCACAGTTTTTTCCCTAAACTTCAAAGTCGTTACCAGTACAACTGTTGTCCTTTTACTTTTAGGAACGCTAATTTTTTTGGTGCTGGAATACAGCAACCCAGCAACTTTAGGCCCTCTCAACATTCCGCAAAAAGTGGTGGCAGCTTGGTTTCAATCTGTTACTTCCCGCACCGCCGGATTTAATACAATTGACATTGGCAAAATGAGCGACGCCGCGCTATTTATGACGATCGCCCTAATGTTTATCGGTGCCAGTCCCGGCAGCACCGGCGGCGGCATCAAAACCACAACTTTTAGGATATTGTTTAGCTGTACCGCAGCAGTTCTCGAAGGCCAGGAAGATGTGCAGTGCTATCAGCGTCAAATCCCGCCAGCAATGATTTTGAAAACAATTAGTGTAGTCTTCGGTTCCCTGTTAGTCGCCTTCACCTCTGCAATTTTAATTCAGCTAGCCAATCCCGAACTAGAATTTCTTAAAGTGCTGTTTGAAGCAGTGTCAGCTTTTGCCACTGTCGGTCTTTCCACAGGGATTACAGCCCAGATTTCATTGGTCGGCAAGTTGGTTTTAATTGCTACAATGTACGCAGGTCGGGTTGGCGTGCTCCTGCTGATGAGTGCCGCTGTCGGCGACCCCAAACCCAGAGCTTTTAAATATGTTGAGGAAAGTTTGTTGGTTGGATAAAAAATTCCTGCCTTGTTGCTGATAATCTAAACAATGGGTAACAACCCAAATCAACTTTTACTATTTAGTCAAAAATCAAAAGGAGGCGGCGCTGTCTCTGCCAAAATTTAAAAAGCAAGACGCCCAGCGCTGGATATTCAGTGAACCTGTCATCTTTAAATTTTTTTCGCGGTTTGCGCGCCGAAAACAAGCAGTTTGCAGTTATTGGTTTGGGACGCTTCGGCAAAGCTGTATGTTCGACTCTGCACAGCTTGGGTTACGAAGTCCTCGGAATTGACACCGACGAAAAAAAAGTAACTCAAGCTTTGAACGATCGCATTGCGGCTCACGTTTTGCAGTTAGATTCTACCGAACCTAATGCTCTGCGAGCAGCAGGGATATTTGAATTTGAAACAGTGATTGTGGCGATCGGCAATTACCTAGCAGAAAGCATTACCACCACCCTAAATCTTAAGGAAGGCGGAGTAACTCACGTAATAGCTAAAGCTTCCTCGGAAACTCACTTGAAAATTTTGAAAAAAGTCGGCGCGGATCATGTGGTTTTTCCCGAACGAGAAATGGGCGACTCTTTGGCCCGCATTCTTACAAAACCCAGCATTCTAGAACGCTTTGACCTCGACCCAGATCACAGCATAGTTGAGTTGCTCGTTCCTGAAAAGTTTGACGGTAAAACTATCTCCGATTTGGAGCTCCGGCGCAGGTACGGTTTGAACTTGCTAGCAGTAGGTCGCACCGACAAGTTCGAGATCAATCCGCAGCCAAACCAACGCTTGAGCAAGGGCGAAGTGATGGTAGTAATTGGTTCTAATAAAGATATCAATCGCTTGCCAATTTAACAGCTCGCCATTTGACTTGTTCCACAGGTAGGGTGCGCGCCGCGCACCTTATATTATGTCCGCTCCAACCGCAAACTTTATGTTCTAATTTTTAACCGAAATATCTAAAATGAATTTCACCAATGCTGGGGTTGTTTCCGTCGCTGATACCTCCTCTGAAAATATAGCGAAAATTTCTACAAAGTAGCAGCACCCGACGATCGCACTCCGGCAAATCTAGGGGCGACCGTCCTACAAATTTAACCTGCATTCAAAATATTCTGCAGGTAAGCTCTGCCCAAAACCAGCACCGCCAACATTAAACCGAGTTCAACAGGCCAAGGACAAACTGCCACCAGCCAAATTAACGAACACACTCCAACAATTGCAGCTAGGGGAGCCGGAATCCCGTCTAGCGTTCTGTTGTCAGTCCGGGAACTCACCCACCAAGCAATCAAGCAGATTGTTAACGGAATCAAGTAACTTGCGATCACGATTTGTACCTCATTAATTTTTGACATTGGAAATATCAGCATATTGTAACGATACATCAAAAATTCGGCAATGAACCGTTAATTGCGATATGATACAAGGTTAATGAATTAATATTCTCAAGCAAGAGTTTGTTGAATTTTTAGCGGACGGTCTCTCCCAAGGCAGAATTAAGTCGGAATCAGGTAGAATTGGCGGATTTTTAGGTGTGGATAACCGATAAAAGCTTCTACCTCGATATGAATTGCGATCGGCCCAGCTCTGCAAGTTATACTGATGATTGCAGTCAGTTACTGTAGAGCGTCAATCAATGCAGGGCAAATTTTTTCGCAAGCCAGAACCAGAAAACAGCGATCGCGTCCCTCCGGGTCAATACCTCGCCAACGGCTTTCCCGTGCTGACTTACGGCGATACACCCTCCGTCAGCATAGAGAGTTGGGAATTTAAAGTTTGGGGATTGGCAAAACCAAAAACCTTCACTTGGTCAGACTTCCAGGCCATGCCCCAAAGCAACTTTACTGCCGATTTTCACTGCGTCACCCGGTGGTCAAAACTCGACGTGCAGTGGACTGGAGTCAAAGTCACAGACTTCATGAACTGTGTAGAATTCGACCGATCGGCTCTGTACGTCCTCGAACACTGCTACGGTGGCTACACAACTAACATCGCGATCGCCGACTTGATCCGAGAAGAAAACTTTTTTGCCCACACCGTCTTCGGCGAACCCCTATCCCCAGACCACGGAGGCCCGATGCGGCTGGTAGTGCCCCACCTCTACGCCTGGAAAAGCGCGAAATGGATTAACGGCCTAGAGTTTACAGAAGCCGAACAACTCGGTTTTTGGGAACGCAACGGCTACCACCGCAGGGGCGAACCTTGGGCCGAGGAACGCTACAGCGGTTTGTTTTGATGCGGTCGATCGCGATTCGGGCTGGTTCAGGTCTTATATAGTATTTATTTGTTGAGGCGGCAATCGGCTCTTTGACAGCTTCAGCCTGCGTTCATCCCCTGTCGATCGCATCTTTGGGCTTTCTCACCGCGCCGACACCCTTAAATTGAACCAAAATAAGTAAACTAAGGCGATCGTAGCTTGTACGTAATTTGCCCGATAGATCGACTACTTGCACTCCCCTACACAAGTCCCAAAACAACAAAGATTCCCAGTTTCTGGTTAATATAAAGCTTTTTCAACTCTCCGTTGGCGCGCGTCTCCCCGTGTTTATACGTAAGTGTTAGCTGTCGATCGCCCGGACGGTGACTAAAATAAAAAATCAGCATAAATCAGACCCAAATAAAATTGGCAGTACCACGACTCCCGGCTTGCTACAGCAAGGTTTCAAGCCACAATAGTTATAATTATTTTGTGTGCTTTTAAGGAGCGATCCCCCAGAATGCCAATGGGACAGACAGCATTTGTAAAGGATGTGTAAAGCCTTCATAAAGAGTCTGTCAAAATTAACCTCAAGTGCCACAAACACCAAAAAGTGTTGCATAATAAATATATTGAAGTAGTAGCACAAGGCAAAAGGAATCAGATTGTCAGTAACTCTTGGCTCAAGCCACTGAGCTTGGTCGCGAGAAATCGAGCAAGCTATACTGACCAGCCTAAGTCTTAACTGACTACGTTATTTAGGTCACGACACCAGGCGAATGCGACGCTAGTTCCCTGCTCTGTCATTTGCAGTTAAACAGTCTTAAAGTCACTGAGACAGTGCTGCAAGTCTAACAAGCCTTTATAACCTTGGCGAAGCTAACTTTACCCCAGAAATGGGAGTTTGAGGCAACCATACCTCATCGGAGAGGTTAATTAAATTCCCTCTCCGACCCCGAAAGGGGATTCAAGGCGATTGAAATCGCCGAGCCGTTTTCCTCTCAGAACTGAAGTCTCTGAGTTTCCCACTTACCGAGCTTTTTTTATGAATACCAAAATTTTATCCGCCTTAACAGCTACCGCAGCCGTCACAGCTATGTTGGGCGCAGCAGCTCCAGCTCATGCCTTCTCCTTTGGTGCCAACGGCATCAGTTTCGCCCAAGACCAAGAGGTCGAATTTAACTTCCTAGAGTCTCACGGTGCGTATACCTCCTCTTTGGGCATCTACCAAGTAAACAACTCGGTGGCATCTCTAGTGAGCACGCTGTTCTCGGAAACTAAATCCTCAGACAACGGTGGCGCCAACGAATGGAGAGGAACCTCCGGCAATACAGTCGCTTCAGGCCTCGTAAGGTTCACCTTCCTGGCCAATCAAGTTTACACTTTGGGACTCAGCAGCCTCTACTATGGCAATAGCGCCGGCACTGTCTACTCGACCTCAGCCTTGAACGGTGGCAGCCAGCAAGCCGTGTTTGGCGGGTCGTCACTTTTTGGCGCACTCAACCTAGAAAAAACGAACAAATTCGGAGCGGCTGGAAGTTTCACAAACGGACTAACTTCTCTGTTTGACAAAGGCTTTGGCACAACAATCTCCTTCGACGATCGCGGCAACGGTAACGACACAGACTTCCAAGACTTCACCGTGACAGCAGAAGCAGTTCCCGAACCCATGACAATGACTGGTTTGGCTCTAGGCTTGGGCGGATTAATTGCAGCACGCCGTCGCCGCGCTAGCAAAGCAGCTTCCTAATTGTGTTTCAACGGGGACGACCGACTACATTCCGTTTAACAAGCAATCATATAACCGGCAGGCGCGCTGATAGGAAATCGGCTCGCCTTTTGCTTGAATGAAGAACAGAAATGGCAGCCGTCATTCGATTTTAGATTTTAGATTTTAGATTTTGGATTGATCCCACGGATCGAGGATCGGGCTTGAGGATTTTAAATTTTAGATTTTGGATTGATTCGGCGGATCGATCGCGTGGCGGGTACTGTCAAGAAATTCGCTTGTCAAGCGTGAAGTCGGAAGCAAGGGGGTTTTTTCCACTCTCCCAATCTCCCAATCTCCCAACTCAAAATTCAAAACTCACTCGCACTCAAGTGTTCGATCGAACAAATTCATCGTTACGGGTTGAGGAATTTTCCAGCATATTCCAGGTCGATCGAGTAGACACTCCTAACCCGGTTTCTTGACAGTTATCGCCGGATAACTAATGTTCTAGAAACCCGGTTTCTCTGTACGCTGCACCTACATCGAATATGCTGTATTTATTAATATATTTAAAGAACGCCGCGCTGACAAAAAAGATTGATTCCGCCCGATATCGAAATTGTCTGCCAAAGTTAAATATCCCAGATCCATCTGTGGAGTAAATCTCTGATTGTTCAATTTTTTAATCTAAAATCCACTGACTCTGCTGTGCTGGTGAACCCCGGCTGCGATCGCAAATTGGTCGATCGAACAAAATCAAAATTTAAGATTAGCAGCGTGCAGGGCGATCGAATAAAATCCCAGCACTTGCCCGCAGATAGGTAAATCTGCTAAAACTAACAGAGTTTGATGATTTCTGGAAAATAACATACATGGTAGCTACATCCGTCAAGATTAAACACGAAGTAAAAGACTTGTCCCTCGCCCCCTTGGGGAAGCAACGCATCGAGTGGGCTGCCCGGGAAATGCCAGTTTTGCGGCAAATTCAAGAACGCTTCGCTAAAGAAAAGCCCTTCGCAGGCATCCGTATTTCAGCTTGCTGCCACGTAACCACAGAAACAGCCCATTTGGCGATCGCCCTGAAAATGGGCGGCGCAGACGCTGTACTCATCGCTAGCAACCCCTTAAGCACCCAAGATGACGTAGCCGCTTGCTTAGTTGAAGACTACGGCATTTCCGTCTTCGCCCTCAGAGGAGAAGACGCGGCTACCTACGAACGGCACGTTAACACAGCCCTCGACCACCGCCCCAACATCATCATCGACGACGGCAGCGACGTAGTAGCAGCCCTGATCCAGCACCGCCCGAACCAAATTGCCGACTTGATCGGAACCACCGAAGAAACCACCACCGGCATCGTGCGCCTGCGGGCCATGTTGAAAGACGGCGTGCTGACTTTCCCCGCCATGAACGTCAACGATGCCGACACCAAGCACTTCTTCGACAACCGCTACGGCACCGGTCAATCTACCCTAGACGGCATTATCCGCGCTACCAACATCTTGTTGGCCGGCAAAAATATTGTGGTTGCAGGTTACGGCTGGTGCGGCAAAGGCACGGCACTGCGCGCCCGCGGCATGGGCGCTAACGTAATTGTTACCGAAATCGATCCGATTCGGGCGATCGAAGCAGTGATGGACGGTTTCCGCGTCATGCCAATGGACGAAGCCGCAAAAGTCGGCGATATCTTCATCACCGTTACCGGCAACAAACACGTCATCCGTGCCGAACATTTCGACACCATGAAAGACGGCGCAATGGTTTGCAATTCCGGTCACTTTGACATTGAAATCGACCTCAAATCCCTCGGCGCAAAAAGCACCGGCGTGAAAACAGTTCGCTCTTTCACCCAAGAATACCGCCTCAACAATGGCAAGTCGGTTATTGTCTTGGGCGAAGGCCGTTTGATCAACTTGGCAGCAGCCGAAGGACACCCCAGCGCCGTCATGGATATGAGCTTTGCCAACCAAGCCTTAGCCTCCGAATATCTAGTCAAAAACAAAGGCAAGTTAGAAGCAGGAATTCATTCAATCCCTGTTGATGTTGACAAGGAAATTGCGCGTCTCAAATTGGAAGCAATGGGAATTCACATTGATACCTTGACAGCCGAGCAAATTGAGTACACCAACTCCTGGACTTCGGGAACTTAATCATAGTATTCTCGTTCCCGGATTCTGCCTGGGAATGAATAGGCGGAGGCTCTGCATCCCTGGTTCGCAGTCGAGGCAGAGCCTCTATATATGCGTTCCCAGGCTCTTCCGGGGAACGAGCAATACAGTCAACGGTCAACAGTCAACAGTCAACAGTCAACAGACTCATGACTTCTTCTTACCAAATTATTAAATCAAAATGGTTGAATGGATAACTAACACAATGCAGTCGATGGGCTATCTGGGAATAGGCCTATTGATGTTTTTAGAAAACCTTTTCCCGCCCATACCCTCAGAATTGATTATGCCGCTGGCAGGATTCACAGTGTCGCAAGGCAGAATGGATTTTTTACTGGCGATCGCAGCAGGTACGATAGGCACTGTTTTAGGAGCACTTCCCTGGTACTATGCAGGTAAATTATTGAGCGAAGAACGCTTGAGTAATTTAGCCGACAAATACGGCAAGTGGATCGCAGTATCGGGCGCCGATATTGACAAAGCAAATAGATGGTTTAACAGACACGGCAACAAAGCCGTATTTTTGTGTCGCCTAGTACCGGGAGTTCGTACCCTGATTTCGCTACCGGCTGGCATCAACAATATGTCTTTAATCCCATTTTTGCTTTATTCAACAGCAGGCACAATTTTGTGGGTAAGCTTCCTGACTTTTGCCGGATATAAACTGGGTGCAAATTACGACCTTGTAGATGAATATCTGGCCCCGGTTTCTAAAATAGTTGCTGTGACTATTGTCATTGGCTTTATTTTGTGGGTTGTCAAGAAGAATATGCAGAAGGAAAAATATCGCAAATAAACCCATAAATCTTCAAAATAATCAGCGTTAATCAGCCGTCAAAAAAAATCACCATTGTGACTTGCTTCAACGATGTCCCGAACAGTAGCGCTGAAAAATAGATGGGCATACTTGAGAGAAACTTCTGCTATCTTGGCTACTTTATTAAATTTAGTTGGAAATTGCCATCGCCAGCTTGTGACAGCCATCGCTTCTTCCTTATTCCTGATGACGTTGTACGGAAAGCTCGGAGGCGACAGCACTGATTACTGTTGACTGTTGACTGTTGACTGTTGACTGTTGACTGATGACTGTTGACTGTTGACTGATGACTGATGACTGTTGACTGTTGACTGTTGACTGTTGAGTGTTGACTGTTGACTGTTGACTGTTGACTGTTGAGTGATGACTGTTGACTGATGACTGTTGACTGTTGACTGTTGACTGTTGACTGTTGACTGTTGACTGATGACTGATGACTGTTGACTGTTGACGCTTGAGGGCGGGCACTCTTGGCATCGCCCCTACTGACTGATGACTGTTGACTGATGACTGTTGACTAATGACTAATGACTGATGACTAATGACTAATGACTAATGACTGATGACTAATGACTTCTGGTATAATCGTGGCAAAATAGGGAACATTGC
>NZ_JBARVX010000525.1:0-2067 GCF_049646505.1 Microcoleus sp. | reverse complement strand
ACTTTTTTTTTAGCCCGTCCCCGCGCCTGTCCCGTTCTTGCAACTTCAGCAATTCCTCTTGATACACGCCAACAATTCGCCCCAAACTCACCACCAAATCATCCCAATTCTCATCTCCCACCAACTTCTCAGAAATCCCCTCAAATAACTCTCCAGCTTGCCTTTTTTGAACATAGGCTTTCAAAAGCTTTCCCGACTTTTGCAAAACCGCCTGATAAATATCGCCATCAGACCACCACAGCCCCTGTTGACTCAGCAGCCAAGTTAAAATATACTCGCGAGCGTGTTGCTCCTTCACCCAGGCCGCCAGATACTGCAAATCTTCCATATCTACAACAGTCTCCTAAATTTTCCTCAAAATGTCCGCTTGTTTGTATCTACTGCTACTGCGATCGGCATAATACCTGCCTTATTATCACTCGCCGATCTCTTTAATATCCCTTAAATCTTAAAAAAACCCTACTGATTTACCAAACAGCAATTCTTACAATATAAAAATAAACCTAAACCTCCTCGGTCTATTGTCCAATACTTTAGTCCACCGGAAAGCGGTATACCCCGCCTCGCTTTCCTCTATCTCAAATCAAACCTCAAGTGAAACTAGCGGGTTATTAGCATGACAAAGCAAAATTTTGGTTTAATCGGTTTAGCCGTAATGGGCGAAAACCTAGCGCTCAACGTCGAAAGCAGAGGCTTCTCGGTAGCTGTGTACAACCGCACAACAGCTAAAACCGACGAATTCATGGCCAAACGCGCCCCCGGCAAAAACATAGTAGCCGCCAAGACTCTGACAGAATTCGTCGATGTCCTAGAAACCCCGCGCCGCATCTTAGTCATGGTGCAAGCTGGGAAAGCCGTAGATGCAGTCATCGACCAGCTCAAACCCATGCTGTCACCGGGCGACATGATCATTGACGGCGGCAACTCCCTCTACGGCGACACCGAACGCCGCACCAAAGATTTAGAAGCAGCCGGACTGGGATTTGTCGGAATGGGCATCAGTGGCGGCGAAGAAGGCGCGCTCAACGGTGCTAGCCTCATGCCCGGCGGCACCCACGCCGCTTACGGCATCCTAGAGCCAATTCTCACAAAAATAGCAGCTCAAGTAGATGACGGCCCCTGCGTCACATTCATCGGCCCCGGCGGTGCCGGTCACTACGTGAAGATGGTGCACAACGGCATTGAGTACGGGGATATGCAGCTCATTGCCGAAGCCTACGATTTGCTCAAAAACGTGGCAGGACTCAGCGGTCAGCAGTTGCAAGAAGTCTTTGCCGAATGGAATACCACCGACGAACTCAACTCGTTTTTGATTGAAATTACCGCGAATATTTTCAAGTACATTGACCCAGAAACTAAGCATCCCTTAGTTGAGGTAATTATGGACGCGGCCGGTCAAAAAGGCACGGGCCGCTGGACTGTCATGAGTGCTTTGGAATTGGGCGTGAGCATTCCCACAATTATCGCTGCGGTGAATGCGAGAATTATGTCTTCTTACAAAGAAGAGCGCGTCAATGCTTCCCGCGTACTGACGGGGCCTAGCACCAAGTACGAAGGCGATACTAAGGAGTTTGTCAACAAAGTTCGAGATGCGCTTTACTGCTCGAAGATTTGCTCCTACGCCCAAGGCATGGCGCTGTTGAGCGCGGCCTCGAAGTCGTACAATTATGAATTGAGTTTGAGCGAAATTTCCCGAATTTGGAAGGGCGGCTGTATCATTCGGGCTGGCTTTTTGGACAAGATTAAAACAGCTTTCAATGACGATCCGGAATTGCCGAATTTGCTGTTAGCGCCGGAGTTCAAACAGACCATTCTCGATCGCCAAACAGCTTGGCGCGAGGTGTTGTCTACGGCTAGCCTGCTGGGGATTGCAGTACCGGCCTTCAGCGCGTCGCTGGACTACTTCGACAGCTACCGGCGCGAAAGATTGCCGCAAAACCTGACGCAGGCTCAGCGCGATTATTTTGGGGCTCACACCTACGAGCGCACCGACAAACCGCGCGGTGAATTCTTCCACTCTGAGTGGACGCAGGCTGCTGAAGAGTCGCTGCAAACCGGCACTACGGA
>NZ_JBARVX010000524.1:0-14220 GCF_049646505.1 Microcoleus sp. | reverse complement strand
ATTTCAGCTACGCAAGCCGCACCATCAATATCCGTATTCGGCAAAACTATGGCAAATTCTTCTCCACCGTAGCGCGCCACTAAATCAGCGGATCGCTTTACCGAACGCTGCAAAACCTGCGCCACTTGCTGCAAACACTCATCCCCCGCTTGGTGGCCGTAAGTATCGTTATAAAGTTTGAAATAATCGATGTCGCACATAATCAGAGACAGCGGTGCTTCTTCCCTCGCCAAACGCCGCCATTCCGTATCGAGATAGTCATTAAAAAAGCGGCGGTTTCTTACCTCAGTCAAACTGTCGTAAGTTGCTAAATATTGCAAGGATCTATTCACCGTTTCTAACTGCCGTTTTTGCTGTAACAACTGACGGTTGAGCAGCGTCAACTGCTGTTCGGCTGCGTGGGTTCTGAGCAAATTCCTTACCCTCGCCAGCAATTCCCTCTCGTCAAAAGGCTTTGCAATATAATCGTCAGCACCCGCATCCAAACTTTCGATCCGAGCTTCCATTCCCGATCGCGCTGTCAAAAAGATTACCGGAGTCGAATTCAATTCTGGCGTGTTCCGAATCTCCTTGAGCAAGTCAAGTCCATTTTGCCTGGGCATTATTTGGTCGCTCAAAATCAAATTAGGCCGCAATTCTTTGGCTTTTTCTAAACCTTCAACCCCGTCTCTAGCCACGGCAACTCGATAGTGCGGCTTTAATAAGATTTGGAGGTAATCTAGCAAAAAATTGTTGTCTTCTACTACTAGCAATAGCGGTAATTCTTGGTTTTCGTTTGTTAATTTATTTTTATAAATTGTGCGGTCTAAACTGTTAGAGTCCGGCAGGGAGGATGGCGCGATCGCCTGGACATTTCCCGCGCCGCATTCTTGGCAGCCAAATCCAGTCTGTCCCGCCAATTGGGCGATCGCGCTTACCAACTGATTAGCCGACACAGGCTTCGACAAATGCCTCTGAAACCCCGCAGAGAGCGCCGAGGCTCGATCGCCCTCCCGTAGTTCTTCCGCGATCGCCAACGCCGGCAACAGTGCCCTGTGCTGGGACATTTCCATTGCTCTGACGCGACGGATCAAATCGCAGCCGTCGGCTTCCGACACCTCCAGATCGCTCACCAACACGTCTGGCCGCGACTTTTCCAACTCGGCGAGCGCTTCGCCGGCGCTAGCCACCGCTGTTACCTTAGCTCCAAATGCTTCCAGACCAGTTTTCATACATTCGCGGATCTTAGGGCTGCTTTCAACCACCAGCACTTGCTTTCCCGCTAGGGGTTTGGAAACCTTTCCGGGTATGCTTTCCATTGCGCCCGTTGCAGCCTTGTGAGCGATCGCATTGTTGCTATTCGCCATCGGTAGCTGCACCTCAAACGTAGCCCCCTGTCCGATTCCGGGACTCTGGGCCCAAATATTTCCTCCGTGCAGTTCCACCAACTGCCGCACAATTGAGAGTCCCAAGCCGAGCCGGTTTTGTTCCTTGGTTTGGAAGCTATTTGCGGGGCGGAAGTAGTCAAAGATGTGCGGCAGAAATTTGGGGTCAATCCCGCAACCGCTGTCGCTGATGCGAATCAGCGCGCCCGACGCAATAGGCTCGATCTGTATTTGGACTATACCGGAGGCGGATTCCGGGGTAAATTTGATGGCATTAGCAAGCAAGTTCCAAACTACTTGCTGCAACCGTTCGGCATCTCCCAAAATGTAGGTGACAGCGGGGTCGAAATCTGTTTCTATGCAGATATTTTTGGCATCGGCGGCGGGGCTGAGGGTGTCTATCGCCGATTCGACGACAGACGGGAGGTGAACCCGCCCGACGTTGAGCTGCATTTTTCCGCGCAGCAGCCGCGAAATATCCAGGAGATTATCTATTTGCTGGTTCTGCAATCTGGCGTTGCGCTCAATGATTTCCAAAGCGCGGCTGGTGGTGGCTTCGTTTAACTTGCGCGATCGCGCTAGCTGCGCCCATCCCAAAATCGCGCTCAGGGGCGATCGCAGTTCGTGGGACGCGATCGCCAAAAATTCGTCTTTTGCCTGGTGGGATTGATCTTGGGCTGCTTCAACGGCTTTGCGATCGGTGATGTCGAATCCGATCGCCAAATACTGACAGGGTTTTCCCTGAAAATCCAACAGCGGAACTACTGTTGCGTAAACCCAATAATCGCTACCATTCTTAGCTTGGTTCTTAATTTCTCCTTGCCAAACATCACTTTTTGCCACATTTGACCGCAGATTTTTAATTAATTCCGAAGACTTATATTCCGAGTGAAGAATGCCGAAATGGTGACCGATCAGTTCGGCGCGCGAATAGTTAGATATGCTACAAACTCGATCGCTGACGTAGTTGATAATTCCTCGGGCGTTTGTCCTCACCGCCAGTGCCGCTCGGTCGATCGCTCCTTTAAAATCTAAACATTCCTGCAGGGACAACTCTACTTCTTTTGTCGTATAATTTTGGCTTGGGCGATCGGGCGCGTTTGGTTGCTGGCGATCGGTCTTATCCTTGCTCCGCTGTTGGATTTCCATTACTTCTCTTTTCCCCTGACGGCTGACAGCTAATCTACTCACATCCTGATTCATTATCACTGTTTTGTTTCCCGCACACGGGTGCACTATTTTGTATCTGTTCATTATTCTTAATAATCTGCCGTCGGCCCATCTAACCTGGAGTCACTTCAAATTTTATTGACTGTTTGGTTAAATTTTGTCAATCTGAGGGCATATTTTCTCAAATTTGACCGAATCTGGCGATTTGTAACAATCCTCAACTTTTTTCTCACAATTTTCCTGCCGCATCTGCCTTAAAACCTATTCTTCCCCAGCTTTATGGGTTTCCTGCATTCTGGCTCACCTCCATTCAAGTATATTTATGTCGGAGCTTAACATTTCTCAAATAACTGACAGGGAAAGGGCGAACAAAGTCCGTGTTTGGCGATCGTCGGGAACTTCTATTAAATTATTTTATTCTACATCTTGACAGGTCTGTAAACATTATGTATTGTTAACTGTAGTATAAAAGAACGAAAGACCGGCTAAACGGCATGAACGCACTCAAATATTAACAGGTAGAGAAAAATTGTCTGTGAATTTAGACTATGTACGCGAGGAATTTGAACAAAGAGCATTTGATTATGACGGTTTAATTCCCCGCCTCATTCCGCACTATCGCGAGCAACACGATTTAATACTGCAGTTAATACCTTTTGAAACCAATGCTAACATAAAAGTTCTGGATTTAGGCGCGGGGACTGGCATACTGTCGGCTCTGATTTTGCAAGCATTTCCTCAAGCGAAAGTCCTAGCCTTTGACATGGCGGAAAATATGCTGAAAATTTGTCAAACTAACTTGTCCGCTTTCGGAAAACGCCTGACATTGCAGCAGGGAAATTTCGCAGAAGCTGATTTCGGCAGCGGTTACGATTTGGTAGTTTCAGGGTTAGCAATCCACCACCTAGACAGCGCCGGGAAACAACAGCTATTTCACCAGCTTTTCCAGTCAATGAATCCAGAGGGAATCTTGCTAATTCGAGATATTGTGACAGGTGCTACTCCCAAGCTAACCGAGCAATACGAAAAGTTGTGGCGGCAGTACATGAAAGCCAGCGGAGAAGATGATGCAGCCTGGTTTCAAAACTATTTAAAAGAAGATATTCCTTCCTCTGTGGAAGAGCAAACAAAGTGGCTTGCAGAAGCAGGTTTTGCCAACGCAGCCTGTCACTGGCGCTATCTAAATTTTGCTATTTTTGGCGGGGTTGTCCGAAAGTAGTTTTCGTAGGATACGCCTATTGAGAATGTGAGCAACTTTTGTGACTAATTTTCAGTATGGTAATTTTGAAACCAAGCTGCGCTAAAGAATTTTGCTTGCTTGAACTTTGAAAAATTAGAACGTTAAGCGGAGGCTTTGGTTCAGAATTAAAACGCTCTTTGCTGTAGATGCCGCAGCAATGCAGCGCGACGGTTATAGCCTTTCTCAAGCGTGGTGAGGTACGACTGGCCAAACCGGCCAAACCGGCCAAACCGGGCTATGGGCTATGGGCTATGGGCTATGGGCATACCTCATCTTTCGCTCGAACTGCTATATACATTTTACTGCTCGGATAACCAAGTTTGGTTAGTAGATTTTGTACCTCCAAATTATCTCAAAGTAAATTGATAAATCTGGTATTTTTGTAGAAAATGTGCGCGCAATATTTTAAAATAAGAGTAAGTAGGAGTTGCAATAAGTGAGTGCTGACAATATGAGCGATCGCCAAAACAATTTTACTCAAAACAATCCTCAAAATCGAGGGCTGCTCGGCTCTGGGTGGCGACCTCTCTACCGTCAATTTAATTTGGAACACCTGCTGCATTTAGCATCTAGCGATCCGGTAGAACTAACTCAAAAAACTTTAGATGCAGCTAGCGATATTGCCGACGCAATGGGGCGACATCAATATACCTGGTGGGCAAATATCTTAAATGTATTCTCGGAAAATACTCGCTACGACATTGATGAATTTTGGGATTACATTACTCCGCAGCCCGTTTACCCGGATTACCGATCCAAAGACATTTTAGTTACTGAAACGCCGGTGGTGCAATTGGTCAGCCGCGCTAGTATTCCCATTGATTACGTTCTCAATAAACTGCAAGAGATTACTGTTTTCAAAGTTCTGAATTTGTTGGGAAAACCGGATGCGATTACTCAGTCTTGTATGGAGCGGCATTTTTCTTATCCGACGGAGCGATTTGTTAGCTGGGAGCGGTTGGAAGTTTTGGGTACTGTTTATGCTTATTGGGAGCGATGGGGCTGTTGGCTGCAAATTGACAGCTATGATAGGGGAAGACGCTGCTACACTCTGATTTGTCAAGATATTGCGCCGCTTGTTAGCAAGGCTACTTACAATTTGGCGGTGATTCTCAGCGGGTACAAAAGCCGCGTGGGACAGGTTCACAGTCAGTTTCCTATTCGGACGTTTTCTGCGGATATTCAAAGTTTTACTGATACGGTTCAGCAGGCAATTCTCGACCAAAATCAGTTGGCTGTTTTGGTTAGCGGTGAACCGGGGACTGGTAAAACGGCTTGGACGCAAGCGGTAGCAAAGGAGATTTTGGTGCCGCTTGGTTATGTGATTTTTATTTTAGACCACGATGCTGTGGAAAATTTTGTGCCGCCGAGTTATTTGGAGCGGATTTGTATCATTATTAACGAGGCTGATAATTTGGCTCAAGATCGATCGACCGCAGCCGCCCAGCGCACTAACAAAACTGAACATATTTTGAGTTTGCTGGATGGAACTTTGTATCAAAGCGTGATGGACGAACAGGGCATTCAATTTCAGCAAAAACTCGTAGTGCTGATGACTTGCAACACAACTGAAAGATTAGATCCTGCAATGTTGCGGAAGGGAAGAGTGGACTTTACCAGTGAATTTACGCAGAAGTTTGTATAATTTACTGCTACAAATTTAGAAGTTTTTCAATAATTCCACGAGCTGCACCTGTTGCCAAACCTGACAATTATGAAGAAATCTTCATAATTGAAAAATTCAGGTATTTTTTTTTTGAGTACCTATAGACACATTTCGTGAAAAATGATATGAATGATGGGTGACACCCTCTAAGGGTATCACCCAAGAGAGCAAATCAGGGAAACAGCATTTTTAATCTGAAACAGAATTTTTCTAACTTGACCGACCTGAAAACGATACAGGCGGAGGCAGGGCTGTCGCGGCGAGCCCCGAATTTTAGAAGAAAGTTTAAGCTGGGGTGATTCATCTGTGGAGTTTATGTAAAATCTCAAATCTCAAAACTCAAATCGACTGACAGTTATGGAGGAAATCCCAAACCGTGCAAACACTCGCCAGTTCAGTAACAAAGTCGGAGACTCCGAAGGTATGCCGGCGGGAGAATCCCGATCGCCCACCAGCAACCCCAGAGGCAGACGTGTTGGAGAGTAAAGAGCGATTTCGGCGGTTTGTAAAGCGCTCCGCCGACGCCGTAGCAATGGTAGATTGTGAAATGCGCTACCTGTCGGTTTCTCGTCGCTGGGAAACAGATTGGGGACTCGGCTGCGGGGAGGCGATCGGCCGCTCTCATTGGGAACTGTTCCCGAATCTCCCGGAATATTGGCAGCAAAATGCTCTGGCTTGTTTGGCTGGAGTCTTGGAATACAGCGAGTTTGTGACAGGGCGATCGCCCGTATGTGAAGCAGAACAAATCGAAGGCTGTGGCAGCGGGCGGGTAAAATGGGTGTTTCAGCCTTGGAAAAATAGCTCTGGCGCGATCGGCGGTTTGCTCTTGTTTGCCGAAAAGATAGCTGAGGATCTCGCCCAAACCAATTGCTACAATAAATTTACCTCAAACTTTAAAAGTCCGCAGCTAGAAACAGGACTGCAACTAACTCAAATTGCCCTCGACAATGCTGCGGATACAGTTTTTTTCACTACCTCCGACGGTCGAATTTGCTACGCGAACAAAGCAGCTTGCGATCTCTTCGGTTACTCGAAGTCGGAACTGCTAAACATGAGGATTAGCGACCTCAATTCGCAGTTGTCAGTATCGAATTGGCCCGAGCATTGGGAGGAACTCAAGCAGCACAGCAACCTCACTTTTCAAACCACTTACAAAACCCAAGACGGCGCCCGTTTTCCCGTCGAAGTTAAAGTTAATTATTTAGAATACGGCGGCTGCGAATACCGCTGTGCGATCGCCCGGAACATTTCAGACCGCCAAGCTGCAGAATCCGGGCTTTTAGAGGCGAAAGAGCAACTTCAAGCCGTTTTGGATGCCGTACCCGGATTAGTTTCTTGGGTAAGTTCCGATTTGCGCTACTTGGGAGTAAACCGACATTTAGCTACCGCTTACCAAATGCCTGCCGAACTGTTTGCCGGTCAGAAAGTAGGCTTTTTAGATACAAGTCCCAAATTTAACGATTTAGTATACGATTTTTTTTCCAGCGGTCAAAAGAAGACTTCTCAAGAAGTAATAACGAACATCAGAGGCAAAAAGAAAACTTATTTAATTGTCGCTCAAAAATATCACAAAAATACGGCTGCGGTATTTGTGGGATTGGACATCACAGAAAGCAAACAGTCTCTTTTGGCTTTGCAGGAGTCGGAAGAGCGCCTGCGACAACAAGCGGCTAAATTAGAGCAGGCGCTGTTAATTTTGCAACAAACTCAAACTCAACTGATCCAAACTGAAAAGATGTCTAGTCTGGGGCAGTTGGTAGCAGGAATAGCGCACGAAATAAACAATCCAGTGAGTTTTATTTCCGGCAATGTCAGCCACGCCACGGGCTACATTCAAGAACTCTTGAAGTCGATCGAGCTTTACCAAAAGCATTATCCCGATCCCGTGCCGGAAATTCAAGATTGGATGGAAGAATTAGACTTAGATTTCATCAAAAAAGACTTGCCAAAACTGCTAAATTCAATGAAAATCGGTTCCGAAAGGATTCGGGATGTTGTGCGATCGCTTCGGTCGTTCTCGCGTACCGACGAAGCCCTGATGAAGCCTGCAGATATCCACGAATGTTTGGACAGCACTGTGCTGATATTGCAAAATCGCCTGCAAGCTAAAGGCGGACGCCCTGGAATTAATCTCATCAAGGAATACGGGGATTTGCCGCGAGTCCGCTGCTATGCGGGACAGTTAAATCAAGTGTTCATGCACTTGTTGACAAATGCGATCGACGCTTTGGAAGAAAACGGGAGAAATCCCGAAAAGTATGGTACAATGCAAAGTCAGTCTTTGTTGTCTGCGGGCGGCTCTGGAACTAAAATATTCAATCCCGAAATTCGGATTCGGACTTCTGTGCTAGGGGAAAACGAAGTTGCGATCGCCATTAGCGACAACGGCCCGGGAATGACTGAAGAAGTTCTCGGCTGCATCTTTGACCCTTTGTTTACCACTAAATGTCAGGACACGAGCACGGGTTTGGGTTTGGCAATATCCCAGCATTTGGTAGTAGAAAAGCACGGCGGTAAGCTGCACTGTGTTTCTCGTCCGGGAGAGGGAACGGAGTTGATAGTTAAAATTGCGATCGGCAACGATTAATATCAATTCCGGTTGTACCGTCAGGTGATTGTTGACTGTTGACTGTTGACTGTTGACTGTTAAGAGGGCGGGCCCGCACCATCCACCGCCCCTACTGACTGTTGACTCGCGGTCGAAAAACTGAATGGTTGAGTGTTAACTGTTGACTCGATTTTATTATTCCGATGCAACCGGAAACGATATAATTAGCTATTTACAAATAGGAAATAATATGGTAATCGAGTGGCTCAAATTTAAAGTACCTCAAGAAAAGTGGGAGCAGTTTATTCAGCGAGATGAGGAAGTTTGGACGGCTGGACTAAAAAGTTTTTCCGGTTTTTTAGGTAAGGAAATTTGGGTAGACGCGACGGAAAATGAGGTGGTAATTTTGATTCGCTGGGAAACTAGGGAGAAGTGGAAGTCGGTGCCACAAAGCACAATCGACGAGTTGGATGCGAAAATGGGCGATTTGCAAATTGCGATCGTCGAAAGCCGCGAATATCAAGTTCGCAAGTTTTTGCATTAGTTATTTATTAGTTATTAGTTGTTAGTTATTAGTGATTAGTATGGTTGGTGGGTGAGCGCTGTGACTTGCGGATGATTGTAGAGAATCAGTGAAATACAATCGGTATCCAGAATATATCGACACACAAAAATCTACCTCTACAGATAATAGGAACCGCCTTTTATTTTGGTGGGGATCTCGCTCTTAATGCGTGAAGGGCGATCGCACTCCGTACAATCATCGCAGTGTTTGGTATTTGGCGTGAAGGGCGATCGGGCTACCCCTTGCTTTCCACCTATGCAAGCACAGATAACCTGGAAACTTTCGGATCTGATTTGTTGTGCTGTGTGCGCTACCTAGACAGTGACAGACTTGGCAATTTTGGCCAGCAATCGCAACGCTTCATTGACAGAAGCTGAGTCTCGAAATATTTCTGCTACGTCTGGATCGAGAATCACAACATTACTTGATTTCATATAGGCTTCATAGTATTTGCCACGGACACCACCTGAAAAATCGTATTCAGGTCTCATCTCGTCATTAATTGTTACTTCAGGTTCCTGACTCATAGCTTTTTCTCTCTTGTCGGGTGGCTAAACGGGCACTGATTAAACGCACTTCACCTTCTCGTTCTGTATGGGACACAACAAAAAGGCGGTGTAAATTTGACTGATCGATCGTTAAAAGACGGAACTCACCTACAGAGTGGTTAGGGTCAGAAATTGTAATAGCCAGTGGATCTCCGAAGACAGTGACAGCTTCTTCAAAAGACACACCATGCTTTTTGGCATTACTACTGGCTTTGTTTGAGTCCCACTGAAACTTCATATATCTATTCTACTCTCAAGCAGAAGAGGGAGGTTGGCAATTGCCTAGCTTACTGCTCTATTTTACTATTTAGGGCAAAATGGCGAAAATCAAAAATGTCAAGGTGACTGACTTCTAGGAACTCATAGACTCTGAGGAATGTTGAACTGCTGCTGTAGCGCTGTCATTGCTCGATCGACTGGAATTCCTTCACCTCGATCGAAGCTTTCAAGTCCTTTGCGGATGCCGATGATGGCTTCTAGGTAGTCGATGCGCTCCTTCTGTTGTTCGTAGGTATTGAGTTGGGGGTGTGGAGAGGTTTTGAGCGATCGCACCAAACTGAGAAGATCCGCGAGCAGTTCGTCAGGGGTGCTATCGATTTCTTGGATGAGGAGTTCTTTGATAGTCATCGCGGCATCTGGTGGAGGATTGATACACTGATTGTAACGAGTGTCGATCGATCGTTGTACGAGTTGCGATCGCACCTCCGTCCAATCATCGCAGTGTTTGGTATTTGGTGCCAAGGGCGATCGCACCAAGCTGAGAAGATCGAAGGGGTTGTGTTAGCGTGACTCGATCGCCTATACTAAACAGTATAATTTAACAAAATCTATGCCTGCGAAAGATATCTTTCATGCTGTTGTACGTTCAGCCTTGGAAAAAGAAGGGTGGATAATTACTCACGATCCTCTGTATCTCAAAGTAGATGAGGATAAGTTATATGTGGATTTAGGTGCAGAAAATAATTTATTAGGAGCAGATAAGTAGGGACAAAAAATAGCAGTAGAAATTAAATGTTTTTTAGGTCTTTCAGTAATTAATGAGTTTCACGAAGCTATGGGTCAGGCTTGGAACTATAAAGTGGTTCTAGAAGAGCAACAGCCAGAGCGAGTTCTTTACTTAGCAGTTCCGAAAGATATTTATGAGGAGTTTTTTACGCTTTCGTTTAGCTAAAATGTCAGTAACACGAATGCAATTAAACTTGTTGGTATTTAATCCTGTCAAAGAGGAGATTATATCATGGAGATAGAAAAATATAGAGAACTGATTCAGTCGATTATTGAAAAACACTCTCGCAGCGATTGTGAAGATCCAGAAGTGGAAATTCAAATTGCTTTCGATCGCGAGCGCGATCGCTACTTGATGTTTCATGTGGGTTGGCGCGGGGAAGGACGAGTTTATGGATGTGTGATTCACATCGAAATTAGGTATGGTAAAATTTGGATTCAACGGGATGGAACTGAGGTGGGAATAGCTAACGAGCTAATTGAATCTGGAGTATCTAAGTCCGATATTGTTCTGGGATACCGATCGCCCTATATGCGGAAGTTTACAGAGTTGGCGGTGGGGTAGTTGGTGCGATCGGAAAATAAATTGAATCATCGCAGTGTTTGGTATTTGCTGTGAGGGGCGATCGCTTTTTCATTTTAGGCGATCGGTCATCGGAAACAACAAACGCATCTCCGTCTTGATGCGTGAAGGGCGATCGGCAAATATGACATATGTAAGTTTCATGCAAGTCCCAAAGTTTTCAGCCGTCAGCTAGAAACTCTAGTTGACGGCTGATGCTATGTTCCCAATCCTATTTTAAAAATCCCCAGGTAAAGTCGTAAAGTTACCCGCACTTAAAGCAGCCGGTTGGACTCCCGAAACAACACCTAAAATTTGTCCGGTGGTAACGATGCGAATGGCAGTATTGCTACCCGAAGCATCTAAGGCAATTCCCGAAAATCCGAGTCCGTTCGTCAGGACGATCGCATCTTGACCTGCTGTAAAATCAGCAATAATATCGGCATCCGCTACACTAGAGCCAGGGGCATTCACGCGCAGGATAAATAAATCGTTTCCAGCATCACCCGTTAGAGTATCTTTACCAATATCCCCAACTAACTGGTCGTTTCCTTCTCCTCCAAAAATTAGGTCGCTATCCCGTCCGCCGCGCACGATATCGTTGCCCGCACCGCCATACAGCGTGTCATTTCCCAAGTTTCCAGAAATCAAATCATTGCCAACGTTGCCCTCAATGCGATCGGCATCGCGACCTCCAAAAAGTGTATCGTTACCATCGGCTCCCAGTAGAATATCGCTGCCGACATTGCCATTCACCAGATCGTTAGATGATGAGCCTTGGATGACATCATCGCCATCTAAACCACGAACCAAAAGATTACCGACTTTAGCGGGATCGATCGTGATGGTATCGCCATCGTTAGAGAGGTTGAAGAAAGTACCATCTGGACCGAAGGGAACAGCACTGGCTCCAGGTGTGAAAAAGTTTAAAGTATAATTACTTCCACGATCGCCAACTCCGTCACTTATTTCTACGAAGTAAGTTCCAGGTTGTAAAGCTTGATTAATGGAAACAGGCTCATTAGATGTCCTACGACTTGCAATCGTTTCATTCCTCTCAACAACATTGTTATTATTGCGATCCTGAATTAAGTTAACAAGTATACTCTGAGTAACTCCTGACAAAGTAAGACTGACATCAGTCGGTTGAGCCAGAGTGAAACGATAGAAATCAATAGGATCGAGCCTGGAGTTTCCGGCATACTCAGAAAACGTCCGGCTCCTGTTGAGAATGCCGATGTCCAGTGCCTGACTCATCTGATTTCCCGGATCGACGGTTAAAGTTCCAACAGGAGTATTGGTCAGAGTCAGACTATAATCTGTAGCACGGCTGCCTATGCTACTGTTCAACAATCCTACACTAATAAAGTAGGTCCCTGCGGGTAATTCTGCATCAATTGAGTCGTCGGAATTGCCAAAGTTCGTAAATTTTCTAACCGCTTCATTACTGTCAACAATATCATTATTGTTGAAGTCACGAATAATGTTTACATCTACAGTAGCAGAATTGAATAAGCTAACATTCAAGCGGCTACTGCGATCGAGGATGACTCGATAAAAATCCACATTATCCATCGTTTCACGGTTGAGTGAATCTGCAAACGCAACTCCACCGACAAGCGAACCCACATTCAGGGCTGTACTCATCCGATTTCCAGGATCTATCATGATTTTTTTTCTTTTAACTGCTGTCAGGAAGATGGTTGAATTTTTGGTTAGAACTGAGATGTTATAGAATTCTCAATTCTTTTAAAATAGTTATCGAGGGAAGATGACGATCGGGCGATCGGCAAACCGCTGATAGTAATTCCTTTTGCTATTGGAGCATCGCGATCCGAGGCAACTCGTAGAATCATTATCTTTGTTAATCTAAATTTTGTATACCCAAAAATGCTCAATTTTGTGGGCAATTTTGTTGGCAATTCAAACTCGCTACGAGAAAAATGTTGGAAAATGCTATAAAATGTTGGAAAATGTTAGGTATAATACGGAAAATCAAAACATTCACGATGCTCCATGAATCTCAATCAAGTGTTACAAATGGCTGACGAGATGGTGTTTGCCAAAACGGGTCAGCACCTCGATAAATTACAAGAGGCTATTTTGCGAGGAACCATGCAAGGTGAGAAATACACCAAAATTGCCGAGGAGATTCACTGTAACGAGAGTTATGTTAGGGATGTTGGCTCAAAGTTATGGCCGATACTCTCAGAAGAGTTGGGAGAAAATGTTAGTAAAACAAATTTTCGAGCATCAATGAAGAGGTTCCAAGTTTCCATATTTTCACATTTTGTACAAGACTCTGTGCAAATTAGTACCGTTAACTTCTGTGGCGAAATTTTGCACCCACTAAATATACCAAACTTACACCCACCAAATCAGGAAGCATCTAACACAAAACAAACCAAAACTCTACATCAAGATTTAAGCGAAATGCCGGAGTTGGGCGATTTCTTCTCGCGCACTCCCCAACTCCAAACCCTCACAACCTGGATTCTACAACAAAACTGCCGCCTCATCACCGTCACCGGTATCAGCGGCATCGGCAAAACATCTCTAGCAGTACAACTCGTACAACAAATCAAAAACGAGTTTGAATACGCAGCTTGGTTCACGCTAGACGAATTCCCCACCATCGATAAATTTCAATCAAACCTAACACAGCTTTTTTCCCAGTCAGAAAACCCTGATTCACCCCCAACCAACCAGAAACGCTTACCGCTGATTAAGTATTTACAAAACCATCGCTGTTTAGTAGTCTTAGATGACGTTCACAACCTTTTTTGTAGCGGGGAATTAGCAGGAAAGTACAAACCAAAACACGAAGAATATCGCTCCCTATTCAAACAAATAGAAAAATTATCCCATCCAAGTTGCTTTCTGCTAGTCGGTTGGGAACCGCCCAAAGAAGTTCCTCAACTCACCAGCGAAAATACTCCAATTCGTACTTTACAACTCACTGGTTTAGACACCGCAGCCGCACGGGAAATCCTCAGAGATAAAGGATTAGCAGAAATCGATAACTGCGAAGCACTGATTCACCGCTACCAAGGCAATCCGTTGTGGTTGAAAAGCGTGGCGACTTTGATTCAAGAGTTGGGAATCAGCGCGACTGACTTATTAATAGATGATACCATATTGTTACCGGAAGATGTGAAAGATGTTTTACAGCAGCAGTTCGATCGCACTTCCGAACTAGAAAAACAAGTCCTGTCATTGTTTGCGACAGAAAACCAGCCAGTCAACTTCGCCAAATTGCTACAAAACCGACAAATATCACCATCAGATTTGCTCAACGCCTTGCAATCTCTATCGCGGCGATGCTGGATTGAAAAACAGGAAAATCTTTATACTTTGTCACCTGTAATGAAGCAGTATATCAAAGGGTTGTAACTGAGATGTTGCACCAATATCAATCAGCTTATGGGCGGGCAGGATGCCCAACCCCTACTCCCCACAACAAATTCACTCTTTGTGGAACAGGCATCTTGCCTGTTCTTGAAAATTAAAAAAATAGAAAGTCTTTACCCTCTGTCATCTGTACTGAAGCAG
>NZ_JBARVX010000523.1:0-6318 GCF_049646505.1 Microcoleus sp. | reverse complement strand
CAAAAGTCAAGACTGCCGGTGCTTGCTGGTGGGATGCTTTTTTGTGAGCCCGGCAAGGGAACCGGCATCAAAAAAGATTACAAATAGCGCAAAATGTGCGATCGCACCCAAACTAACAAAGCCTTTTTAGCAAAAAACGATCGCCCTTTCGGGAAGAAGCGACCGCCCTTTTTTTTCCACCATTAACTAACAACTATTAGCAATTACTAATCAAGCTCCTGCAGCGGCTGTTTCTTCTTCTTCTACGTCTTCGGCTTCAGAACCTGCTTGAATTCCCAGCACGCTAACAACCACTTGACTTGGTTCGCCCAGAGCTACCACTCCCTCTGGCAAAACTAATTCATCAATGTGCAGCGCATCCCCTACCTTTAAATTAGAAACATCTACTTCAATTGATTCAGGAATGCTGTCAGGTTTGCACTTAACTGCTAGTTGCGACATCCCATCCAAGATGCCACCTTCTAACTTGACGCCGACAGCTTCGCCGACAAAATTCAGAGACACTTCAACTTCCAGGCTGTCTTGAGTTGCGACGGAGAAAAAGCTCAGGTGGTAAGGATAGCCCTTCCAAGGATGAACTTGAACTTCTCTGAGCAAGGTTTTTCCGCTCCAAGAGAGGTCTGGAATACTGAGGTCAATTAAGGCGCTGTTGACTACGTGCTTTTTGAGCAGGTTTTCTACTGTTTTGGCTTTGATGGTAAGGGCAACGGATTCCGAGCCTTTGTGGCCGTAAAGCACGGCGGGAATCAATCCGGAGCGGCGGAGGGCGTTAGGTTTGCTGCCTTCTGCCCGCTTTTGACATTCTACTGCGAGTTCCATTTTATGACTTTCTGTTGATTGTTTTCACATTTTACCAGAATTGTGATATTGCGATCGCCCTTAATTAAATTCGCTGGAGGTATTGATAATTTTGATTTTCCACACACTTCAGCAATTCCAGCATTTTTCTCAGACGGTAAGTTCCTGATTGATACTCTTCTTTGGAAGGGCTATCTCCTAGTTTAGTAATAACTGCATCGCTTTCACTGATGATTTCTTGGCTGAACATTTTTTTAAACTCCTGGCGAATCTCTTGATTTAATTCAACTAGAGGCAGAATTACATCTTCTTCATCTAGGTATATTTTGGTATCGATTGATGCGCCACCTATTTTGGAAAATGCTGATTTTGCTAACCACTCGTAAAAGGTTTCTCCTACATCTACCGTTTCCGATTCCGATCCATTTCTGGTATAGAAGCTGATATCTAACATAAAAATTACTCCTCCGCTTCAGACGGCATAAATGCACTTTCTGGAATATTTTTAGCCCAGGCTATCTCCGCATTGTCAAAGAGTTTTTTAGCAGGTTCAGAAATTGTTGTAGTAGTTAAAACTCCTATAACACTACCTTTATTAATGATTTTTTGGGCCAATCCAGCATGGACATATCGAGTCTTGATTTCAAGGTGCGGTTCTTTCATCGTTTTCTCTATCCATTGAATTTCCTTTTAATATCTGCGATTATTTCTTTGACTTTAGGAGCATCTTCTGGATTGATAATTAAAATATCACCCTCTGGATCGTTTCCAGTAGTTCTTTGTGAGGAAATATTTGCTCGCTCCAATTCTTGGATCACCCACCCAATGAGGTCTCTGTGAACTTCTAACCTGGATATCTGCTGGTCTTCGTCAGTCAGTTTTTGTCGATCATTATTATAGCTCCTTACACTAAGTGCTGGCAATATATCAGTTCGGCTACGATTTTCATAGCAGTCTGAGGTTTTATGACTCAAAATCTTAGGATAGAGGAGCTACAGGCGTACCATCAACGGACAACAATCCCCGCTTTGGGCCGTGAATGGGGTCTTCGACAATAATAGTTTGGTCGCGGCTCGCACCGAGAGATACAATGGCGATCGGCACTTCCATCAAATCTGCCAAAAACTTCAGATAATCCAAAGCTTGCTGCGGCAAATCTTCCAAATTGCGGCATTCTTCAGTGGACTGTTTCCAACCGGGAAGGGTTTCGTAAATAGGTTTGCAGCGAGCAAATATCCGGGAACTTTTCGGAAAATCGACACATTTTTCGCCTTCAATTTCGTAAGCAACGCAAACTTTTATTTCTTCTAATTCATCCAAAACATCGAGTTTGGTAATTGCCAGACAGTCAAGGCCGTTGATGCGGACTGCGTAGCGGCCGATTACCGCATCGAACCAACCGCAGCGGCGTTTCCGGCCGGTTGTCGTGCCGAATTCTGCACCTCGATCGCCCAAAACTGCGCCAATGCCATCTACCATTTCGGTAGGGAAAGGGCCTTCTCCGACGCGAGTTGTATAGGCTTTTGCTACGCCAATTACTCGATCGATTGCTGTGGGCCCGACTCCGGTTCCCACACAAGCGCCGCCCGCGATGGGATTGCTGGAAGTAACGTAAGGATAAGTACCGTGATCTAAATCTAATAAAGTACCTTGCGCGCCTTCAAACAGAATATTTTTCCGCTTGTGAAGTCCCTCATAAATCTTCAGGGAACTATCTACTACGTGCGGCCGCAAACGTTCGGCATAAACTCGATATTCATCAAATACGTCTTGCGGATTTAAAGGCGGCAAATTGTAGAGTTTTTCGAGAAGGACATTTTTACAATTAATCGTCCATTCCAATTGTTCTCGGAACCCTTCCAAGTCCATTAAATCGAGCATCCGAATCCCAGTGCGTTCGGATTTGTCGGCATAAGTAGGGCCAATGCCGCGTCCCGTCGTCCCGATTTTATAATTTCCCCGCTGCGTTTCCGATGCTACATCAATTAATCGATGATAGGGCATGGTGACGTGAGCAGTCTCTGAAATCATCAGCGAGGCTGTCGAAATATTCAGTGCCTCTAACTGGTCTAACTCTGCAATTAAAACTTTCGGGTCGATGACCGTACCGCAGCCGATAATACACTCTTTATCAGGGTAGAGAATCCCGGACGGAATTAAGTGCAGCTTGAAAGTTTGACCGTTGACTACCACGGTGTGACCGGCGTTGACGCCCCCTTGGTACCGGACAACGATATCTGCGGATTTGCTGAGCAAATCGGTAATTTTGCCTTTTCCTTCATCGCCCCACTGGGCGCCGATCACAACTACGTTAGCCAAGGGTTTCTCGCGTTCAGTTCAGGTTGACACAAGCTCTGATTATGTACGAATGCGTCCCAAATGTCAATCATTCGATTTTAGATTTTGGAATGGGGAATGGGGCATGGGGAATTGGGAATGGGGCATTGGGCATTGGGAATGGGGCATTGGGCATTGGGCATTGGGTAATTGGAACTCACAAACAACCAATGACAACTGACAACTGACAACTGACAACTGACTAAGGACTAAGGACTAATTAATTTTTGTTAAGATTGAGAAAATTGAGGCTTTTTTGCCATGACGTTACACGCTGAGTTGCACCGCCATCTGGGTGGTTCTGTCGTTCCGAGGGTGCTGTGGCGGTATTTCGATCGCCACAATGCTGAGATGGTCGATCGATTTCCAGAATACTCGGAGTTTGAGGATTTTTACACTCGTCCCCGCAATACTCTGGATGAGTATTTGGAACTGCACACGCTGGTAGAAAGCGTTCAAACTGTTGACACTTTGCCTTACTTCATCTATCGGTTGATGCGGGGCGCTTACGTGTTTGAAAATATGGCGTATTTGGAGTTGCGCTATACGCCTTATTTGCGAACTCCAGAACATTTGTCACAGTCAGAACGTATCGATTTGATGGCAGAAATTATACGGGTTGTGGGAAAGGCAAGTCAAATTAGCGATTGTCCGATTGTTACCAGCCAAATTTTGTGTATGCACTCGCGTTTGCCCTATGAAGTGAATCGGGCGATCGTCGATTTGGCTGCACAAATGGGAGAATATGTTTGCGCGATCGATCTTGCGGGCGGCGATGCTGCTATTGGCGATCGTTTGGACGAATTTGTGGGATTGTATGAGTACGCAAGGTCGATCGGCATCAAAACAACCGGACACCTCTACGAAACCACATCTGGCTGTTACCCCGAACTTTTGCCCTATCTGATGCGAATCGGTCACGGGATTCAAATTCCCTTAAAATATCCCGAACTGCTGCCAGAAGTCGCGCGCAGGGGTCAATGCTTGGAGGTTTGCCCGACTACCTATCTCAAAACGGGGACATTGGAGGATATGGGGGAATTGAAGGTGGTGTTCGATCGATGTTTTGAAGCCGGTGTCGATATCGCGATTTGCACCGACAACGCGGGATTGCACAACGTGCGGCTGCCTTTTGAATACGAAAACTTATTAACGTTAGATATCATTGATTTTCGGCAACTGCAAGCCTGTCAAAATGCCGCTTTTCGCCATGCTTTCGCGTGGCCCCACGGCGAGCAACCGGCCCAAATGCTGACTGGTTTGTTGCATCAAGAGTCCGTGGGGGCGATCGTTAATTAAGATGCGATCGTGAATTAAGATGAGACGGCGGTTGAAACCGCGTCTACACAAAGGAAGTCCGCCTCCGCGGACTGAAGAAAATAAGGTAATTTCTAACTGGTTCCTAGGCTCTGCCTGGGAACCGATATCACTCTTGCTCTGCCTCGTCATGTACCGAATAAAATCCGGAGGCAGAGCCTCGCCTATCTGCGTTACTAGGCAGAGCCTAGTAACGAGTAGAATTAAGATGAGACGGCGGTTGAAACCGCGTCTACACAAAGGAAGTCCGCCTCCGCGGACTGAAGAAAATAAGGTAATTTCAACCGCCGTTTCATTTTTAACCCGCGGAGGCGGGTTTTGTTTGTATAGATGCGGTTTCAACCGCCATCCTATCTGAACCTTATTGAGTTATAGTTTGGATGCAGAACCATCAATATAAAAGGATAAAAAAACATGACAAATATGGACGCTTACTGGATGCCATTCACCGCCAACCGACAGTTTAAAGCGAATCCGCGAATGTTGGTTTCGGCAAAAGATATGCACTTTACCAGCGATGATAACCGATCGATTTTAGATGGTACTGCGGGGCTGTGGTGCGTGAATGCTGGACACGCCCGCGAGACAATTGCCGAAGCAGTTAAACAGCAGGTTTTGCGTTTGGATTACGCGCCGGCTTTTCAGATGGGACACCAGGCTGCTTTTGAGTTGGCGGAACGTTTGGTAAAGTTAATTCCAGGCAATTTTGACCGCGTTTTTTTTACTAATTCTGGTTCGGAATCGGTGGAAACTGCATTGAAAATTGCGATCGCCTATCATCGAGTTAGAGGTGAAGGAACTCGTCAAAAATTGATTGGTAGGGTGCGCGGTTATCACGGTGTTGGTTTCGCGGGAATTTCTGTCGGCGGCATTGGCCCAAATCGCAAATTTTTCGGCAGTTTGCTGGGGGGAGTCGATCATTTGCCTCACACTCATAGCCTCGAACACAATGCTTTCAGCCGCAAACAACCGGAATGGGGAGCGCATTTGGCGGATGAATTGGAAGGGATTGTGGCTTTGCACGATGCGTCGAATATTGCGGCGGTAATTGTGGAACCGGTGGCGGGTTCTACGGGGGTTTTGATTCCGCCGAAGGGTTATTTGGAAAGGCTGCGGGCGATTTGCGACAAGTACGGAATTTTGCTGATTTTTGATGAGGTAATTACGGGTTTCGGACGTTTGGGTGCGAGTTTTGCTACTGAATATTTTGGGGTGGTTCCCGATATTGTGACGGCGGCGAAGGGAATAACTAACGGTACTGTGCCGATGGGGGCGGTGTTTGTGAAAGAGGGAATTTACGATGCTTTTATGAATGCTCCTGAAAATGCGATCGAGCTTTTTCACGGTTATACTTATTCCGGTCATCCTGTGGCCTGCGCTGCTGCTTTGGCGACGCTGGATATTTATGAGGAAGAAAGGCTGTTTGAACGGGCTGATAAGATGGCTGATTACTGGGAAAATGCGGTGCATTCTTTGCAGGGAGTGCGCCACGTAATTGATGTTCGGAATCTGGGACTTGTGGCGGGGATTGAGTTGGAATCTATTGCTGGGAAGCCGGGGAAACGCGCTTTTGATTGTTTTGTAAAGTGTTACGAAAATGGGTTGCTGATCCGCACGACTGGTGATATAATTGCTTTGTCGCCGCCGCTGATTATTGAGAAAGAACATATCGATCGCATTTTGGAAATTTTGACTGGGGTTTTGCAGGAATTAGAGTAAAATTCAACTCACATCTTGCACGATTCGTGTGGAAGCCTTTTATGGACGGGCAGGATGCCCATCCCACAAGAAATTTACTCTTTGTGCAAGATACCGGAGAGCCTGTTTTTAAGGATATAGCGGTTCTCAAGCTTGGTGAGGTATGCC
>NZ_JBARVX010000522.1:0-1681 GCF_049646505.1 Microcoleus sp. | reverse complement strand
GGAACTAATTTAATTGCTTCAATTAAATTCATTGCTGATGCACTCCATAATTATAATCTACCCATCCAGGGCAGACTTGATTGCCTCTTCTATCATACATTCCCCCCTGACAATTAATCCACCCTGCATTAGAATGGGTGGATTGGGAGATAGAAAGTGCATCATTTTATTTGATAGAATATTTAGCATATGACAGTAATTTACCGAGTTGTGGATAAATATAACTAAATTCATTCTACAATGATACCTATCAAGCATCAATTTGATGTTCCTAAATCCCGTGGGAAATGTTGTATTGTTCGGCAAGCAATTGCTTTTGAGGCAAGCACAGTTAACGTAACTTAAAAAGTAGTTTATCAAAAGCGCAGACAAAGATGATTAATCTGATACAAGAGCGTGCTACCAAAGAGCAACTTGAAGAAATGTTGGAAATCCTGAGCAGTTATATTAAACTGGCAGTGGATATCGAACGGGGAATTTTAGCTGGTGGTGGAGAGCTTCACGCTGACTGCGAAGCTGTATTGCTGGAAAATGGGAGCAAGCAAGTAGATATTTGGGGAGCAGATTGGTATCCGCTGACACAAGAAGTAGGTTATGAATCTCTCATCAATATTCGCCCCCGCCAAAACAATCGTTCGATGGAAATTCAAGATCCGATGATTCGAGATCGAGTTGCTCAGATCGTTCAACGGCTATTAGGAGAGTTATGAGAGATTGGAATGCTTTAAAGTCACGCTATTTGCGAGACGAACTGCCGGTTCGTCTGGGAAATTTAGCATCAAATTTAGCGCGAATCAAATCCCGCTGTCAAAATACAGCTCATGGCGAAATAATTGAAGATTTACTGCAAGAAAGCAAGCTGTTTATTGAATGGACTGCTGCCGATACAGAGATAGAAATAGCTGCTGAGTTAGTTGAGTTGCAGGTTCAGTTAGCTTGCTGGCAGTATTCTTGGGCTGAGATTCGATCGAACGTTCAGCAACGAATAAAAGTTAGCGAACAGGTAAAAATCTGGTCAGAAAAAGTGCTGAATATGTCGGGTTTGTTGGCTGCGAATTAGACAAGTGCGCGATCGCTCTTGATGCGCGATGTGCTATTTTCTCCATAAGAGCGATCGCGTTACGCGGTTGCAAATTCCGTAAACTGACGCAAACGCGGTGGATGAAAGGCGAGGACAATATCGATCGCGATCGATATCAGGTTTTACGCGCTGGATGGCTCCAAAAAAAAGGTGTGTACGGCGTTCTGATTCACATCGATCTTAGGGGAGAGAAACTGTGGGTTCAGTATGACGGTACGGAAGTCGGCGTAGCTAACGAACTTATGGAAGCTGGCATTCCTAAAACAGATATTGTCCTAGCCTACCATTCTCCTTTTATCCGCCAGTACGATGATTTCGCAGTTGGTTGAATTGCAATACGGTTTACTTAAGGTCGAACAAGTGGTACACTAGGTATGATGTATAAAAAAGTAAATCAAGTATAGTGCCGTACAAAAAATTATTATTAGAATCTCCCAAGCTAAGAAGTAGCGAGATATTCAAAGCAATAGAGATATAGCCTTTCTCACAAAGATGAGGTATCATGTTACTGACACTCATGAGGGTCAAACAGAGAAGACACGAACGAGCGACTGAACTAGAATTACATGGTTACGCACAAGCCACGGGAAAGCGATAGCA
>NZ_JBARVX010000521.1:0-1921 GCF_049646505.1 Microcoleus sp. | reverse complement strand
TTTAAAATAATAATGCAACAGTATTCTTGTCCCCCCCCTTTGCAAGGGGGGGCTAGGGGGGGTCGAAGAGTGTTGCACGATTTTAGAAAAATGGTATAATTTGACGGCATCTGGGAACAGTCTTTTCGGCTGTACCCGCGAGGAAAGATCGAGGAGGACGATCGCCCGTTTGCGGCAATTTCGGTCAACCCCAAAATATTCTACCGGGGAAAATATGACTATCGCAGACTTCGATATGGTTTGTAGTGAGGAATGTGAGTCCTGCTTAATTTTTGCGGACTCGGATTCCTCACTACAAACTGATTAGTCGCAATCATTATCACAAAGATTCCATTTCTTTTTGCCACTTTTTCAATAAAACTTCGCGTTCTTTTTGTTCTTGAGGTTCCGGCATTCTCAAGCCATTTGTAGCATCATATTTACCGTAATACTGCGACATTCCCTGAAAAGATTTAGTCCCCTCATTGGGCAGAATCTTTTTCTTTTTCAGCCACTTTTCACAGGAACTCTGCCACATAAAAACGCGATCGTGCACTTCGCCACCTAATTTTCTGATGCGCTTAATTGAAAGTTCTTTTTTGACAAACAACAGCCGATCGCTCTCTTTGCTGCGCCCAATTAACCGAAGTTCCGCCCCGGTGCCCCGGAAAAACTCGATCGCACAATAATCCTCAAACTGAAAAATGCAGACCTCAGTTGCAGGAGCGCCCTCATCTGGTAAGATATCCACATCAAACTGCAACTGGTAGCCGATCGCGCTCGCAGACGACTGCGGCAAAAGCAACCGCACCCGCTTCAGGCGATCGGTGTAATTTGCCCAAAAATCCCGGCGCTCCTCCAACTGCTTAATTTCCGCATCAGACAGCCGCAGCATCCGCGCCACCAAATCAATTGTTTTCTGGAAATAACTGTAATTTAGTGCGCCAATCCATCGAATCAGCGACTCTCGCGCGGGAGCCGAAACTAACTGCAATTTCGGATAATATTCATCTCGCACCCACTCAACCAATTTCGGCCTTTGATTTTTGAGAATATCGCTCGAAATTTTCACTAACAACTCTTCAACTGCTGCAAGTTGCGGCGCTGGTGGCATTTCCTTCAAGCACCTGAGCAGCCATTCTACGCCCGACAAATCGGAAACCTGATTTTTAGCAAAAATTCCGGCAAGGTGCACTTGAGCGCGATCGACTGCGGGGATTGTGGCGGGTAACTGAGCTTTTGCTAACAGCTCCGTTGGGGTTTTGAGATATTGCCAACTGAGTTTTGCTAGCTCGTAATCAGAGTTATCGCGAGTCAGGATTTTAATAATTTGTACTGGTAAAGCATCGATACCCGCCGCCGTGCTGGCAAATTCGGCAAAGCACTCTACCAAAGAGCGATCGAGCACCGGAACATTGCTAGAGAAACAGGATTTTCTAACTGGTGGCTGTGGTGCAGAGCCAAGCGCCACAGCAACTGCTGTTTCAGGCGGACATTGTTTTGAGCTACCAGCCAAATAGCTTGGGATATTTCTGGGGCGCGATCGGGATTTTTGGTGTCCCATTCAGCTTTAGCCCAGAGACAATAAGTCCATTCCAGAGGAGTAATGCTGTCAGATCGATCGCTCTGAATATCTGCTATAATTTCTGCTATCCCTCGCCGCGATATCCCTTTCACTTCTGGCACATTTGGCTTGTTTTTCTGGGCATAACTGCCAGCGTTTTGTATTTTTTCTGGTTGTGGCTGGCTGGGATTTGAGGGCAGTTGAATTTCGCGAAACTGAAGGCTCATTTTGATAACTTTATCCCAATTAAATTACTGAATTAGCATTTTTTATTTGGCGGCGCATCAACCGAGATTTTTTTGATAATAATTTCAGGGGAGTGCGCGCGAGCGAGTTGAAAAAGCCGGTTTTGGCGATCGCCAGCGCGTCAGCCCTTGT
>NZ_JBARVX010000520.1:0-32707 GCF_049646505.1 Microcoleus sp. | reverse complement strand
GCGACTGTGGAAAACAGCGTGATTTTTGAGTATTCCCGTTTGGGCCCGGAGGTGCGGTTGGTTGACAAACTGGTGTTCGGGCGCTATTGCGTTGACAAAACCGGGGCGGCGATCGATTTGCAAGCGGCGGCGCTCGATTGGCTGATTACTGACGCGCGTCAAGTTTTACCAACTCACCACGGAGAAGAGCGGCTGGCGATCGCACAAATTCTCGGCAATGCTGAATAATCAGTCATTAGTCATTAGTCATTAGTCATTAGTCATTAGTTCTTGGTTATTAGTCATTAGTTCTTGGTTATTTGTTATTGGTAGTGACTCAAAAACCATTAGCCAATACTAACAACCAACTAATAACTAATAACTAATGACTTGACTAATAACTAATGATTAACAACTAATGACTGAGGACTAATAACTAATGACTAACTAAGACTGAAGATAAGTATATTTGCCGAGACTCCGTTCGTAATTTTGCAGCAAAAGTTGGGCTTCAGAGAGAGTGATTTTCTTTTGCTGCAAAGCTGCTTCTGTCTGACGGCGGATACTTTCAATCAAGCTTTCTGAATCGTACTGTACGTAGCTGAGGACCTCTTTCATAGTGTCTCCTTTCACAACGTGTTCGATATGATAGCCAGAAGGCGTTAGCTGAATGTGAACTGTATTTACATCGCCGAATAAGTTGTGAAGGTTGCCCATAATTTCTTGATAAGCACCTCCCAAAAATAGCGCTAAGTAGTAAGGTTCTCCGGGTTTGAGAGTATGCAGTTCCAAAACCGACTTGACATCTCGCAAATCGATAAATTGGTCGATTTTGCCGTCGCTGTCGCAGGTTATATCGGCTAAAATACCGCGCGCAGTAGGTTCTTCGTCGAGTCGGTTAAGGGGCATAATTGGGAACAGTTGATTGATTGCCCAACTGTCTGGTACTGACTGGAAAACAGATAGGTTGATGTAATAAATGGACGCCATCACCTTTTCTAGGTCTTCCAAATCGTCCGAGACGTATTCTTTTTGCCGCGCGATCGCCTGTATTTTATCGCAGCAAGCCCAGTACAACTGTTCGGTTTTGGCCCGTTCCGCAATTCCCAAATAGCCTAAGTTAAATAAACTGACTGCTTCTTCCTTGAATTGGATCGCATCGTGATAGACTTCTTGGTAATTTTCTGGTGTGATTGATTGGTAAATTTCGTAGAGATTGCGCGGAATAAGATGCGCGTTTTCGTCTACTGGTTCTGGTACTTCTCTGGGGACATCGCTAGTACCGAGCACGTCAAAAACTAAAACTGATTGGTGAGATGCGATCGCCCGCCCGCTTTCGCTGATGATAATCGGTACAGGAATTTTCCGCTCGTCGCAGGCATCTTTCACTCCGGCTACTACGTCGTTTGCGTAGTTTTGCATATTGTAGTTTTTGGAAGTGTGGAAATTTGTTTTAGAGCCGTCGTAGTCAACGCCGAGCCCGCCGCCTACGTCCAAGTAGTTCATATTAGCTCCCAATTTAGCTAATTCTACATAAATGTGGCTGGCTTCTCGGATGGCATCTTTGATGACGCTAATTGAGGAAATTTGAGAGCCGATGTGGAAGTGCAGCAACTGCAAACAGTCGAGCATTCCTGCTTTTTCTAGTTCGCCGACGGCGCGGATAATTTCTGGAATTGTCAAGCCAAATTTTGCCCGATCGCCCGTGGAACCTCCCCAGCGGCCAACGCCTTTGGTAGTGAGTTTGGCTCGCACTCCCAAAACAGGCTTAATTTTTAATGCAATGCTGGCGGCAATTGCGAGTTCTACTTCCTCAATTTGCTCCAGCACAATCACGGAAGTTTGCCCCAGCCGCTGCGCCAAAATTGCGGTTTCTATGTATTCGCGGTCTTTGTAACCGTTGCAAATCAACAAAGCGCCAGGGGTTTTCAAAGTCGCCAAAGCGATCATTAATTCTGGTTTTGAGCCGGCTTCGAGTCCGAAGTGATGGGGTTGACCGAAACGCACCAAATCTTGAATTAACTGTCGGTGCTGGTTGCATTTGACTGGAAAGACGCCGCGATAGACATTTTTGTAACTGTAGCGAGCGATGGCTCTGGCAAAACAGGAATTTAAGCGATCGATCCGATCTTCCAAAATATCGGAAAATCGAATCAGCAGGGGCAAAGCCAAATTGCGCTGTTTGAGCGATTCAACCAGTTCGTACAAGTCGAGGGAACCGCCGCGATCGCCCTTGGGAGACACTGTAACGTGACCGGCGGCATTGATCGAAAAATATGGTTCGCCCCAGCCTTGAATGCGGTACAGTTTCTCGCTATCTTCTATTGTCCAAGATTTTTGGGTAACTGCATCGGCTACCAAAGCACTGTGTGATGGAGTTAAATTTGTGATTGTTGGCGGCTGAGTCGATAGCGGCTCGGTATCGGAGGAAGCAGCGGTGGCTGGGGAACTCATTTTCTCGGAAACCTCGAAATGACTGGTCAAATAGATAGTTTATCGCAGATATTGGGTTTCCTGATGCAGATGAAAATCCAGTTTGGGTGCAAGGCCGGACGATTTTCGCATTAGACCTCTTGCCTCAGTCCTTTTAATCAAATTTTGGGACGGGCTCGCGTGCCCATCCCACAAGAAAAAAAGATTTTTGTGGGACGTTGCTCTGAGCATCGTCCTAACTATTTTTGCAAGAAGTCTATTGAAGATTTGAGATTTAACTCCACAGATAGATGCCAGCCGCGATCGAACTAAAATCTCAACCGCGAGATCGATCGCTCAATTCCAAATCTAAAATCTAAAATCTAAAATCTAAAATCCTGCAGGACTGAGCCCCGGCCAAAAGTGCTGTCGGGCGATCGGTCGCCCGACACACTC
This sequence comes from Microcoleus sp., assembly GCF_049646505.1. Taxonomy (GTDB): domain Bacteria; phylum Cyanobacteriota; class Cyanobacteriia; order Cyanobacteriales; family Microcoleaceae; genus Microcoleus. The sequence continues at coordinate 29,860 of NZ_JBARVX010000520.1, read as the reverse complement.
TAGCCAAAAATCACCTCCGGCGGTGCCATATCAGCCCCCACAATCAGCCCCCCGTGACTGTTAGACATCTTCAAACCCGGCGGTCGAGGCGCTTTTTCTTGGCTCTTCTGAGCCGGTGCAACTGAGGCCGGCGGTGTCACCTGCGGTTCGGGTACTGCATTGGCTCCGGGTATCACTGGTTGCTGCGACAGCCAGCCCACACCCCCGATCGCCCCTGCCATCAAAGCGGTGTAGCCGAGGTACAAATGCACCGGACGCATTTGAAAGCCGTCGGCTGAATCCGAGTCGGAAACAGACAAATACGTGTTAGTCATTATTGGAGTCGGAGCGGGTTTGGGCAAAGCATTCGCCATAGCGGTGCCGTCGAGTCCCAAGGCGTCGCCCAGACGGAGGATAAAACCTCTAACGTAAATATCCTGGGGCAGTTTCTCGATTTCCCCATTTTCGATCGATTCAATGTGGTGCAGCGGGACGAGAGTTTGACTGTGGAGTTGCTGGAGGGATAGCGATCGAATTTGTCGCCCCTGGCGCAATTCTCTACCCAACTCGCGCAGAGACTCTTCTCGCTGTTGGACTGCTATTGCTGCTTCTTCTTCCTTGGTGGGTTTTTTCGGCTTCTTGGGAAAACCGAACCCAGGAAAGGATTTTGCAGGGGCGATGACTGTTGCGGGTGCAGCCGACTCAACTTGAATTTCCTCTTTGGGCGCTGGTTGCTCTTCTTCTGAAGAGTTATTTTCTCGATCGTCATTTTCCGTCTCAGACTCGGTTGCCGTGGGCGCTTCCACAGAAGCGCTGCGCCAATAGAACACGGGAGGAGGTACTGACGCATCTAATTCTCTAACAGATGAGGGCGCGGGAATTGGCTCGGCGAAAGTCTCTGGGGCGACTTGGATTTCGGTTTTGTTTGGTTTGCCAAACCTGTCAAATGCCAGCTTGACGGCTTCTCTGCTAACGGCTCTAATTAAAATTTCGGCTGCAGAGGCGGCTGAGCCCAACATGGTTTGCAAGCTAGCTAGAGCGTGGCTGTAGGTGTCGCTGCAGAGGAGTTCAGCTTCTATTTGACCGAGGACAGAACGAAAACTTTCTTGAGAAATTTCCATAGTTGCCGGATCTGTCACCCCAAAATAAGCCTCGGGTTTCAGTGCCATGATGTTTGTGTTGTCTCGCTAGAAGGTATCTGAGTAAGTTCTTCGATAGCTTGGCATTGATTCCGGAGCGTCCGAGGCTAGTGGGGGAGAGCCCGCCAGAGGGGCAGAGCAAGAATTCCCGATTCCCGATTCCCGATTCCCGATTGCAGTTTTCTATTGCTTGTAGATGCGATCGAGCAACCACAGAGCCCCGATAATTCCCACAAAGTGGGCAACCGTAGCGTGAGTATTGGCGAGTACCACAAATATGTCTAAAGGCTGAATAAATCTGCTGACATCGATTGCGGCCCCGAACAAAGCTTGGGGCTGAGCCAGAGATTTTGCTAACAGGGTGCCGCTGATGGCTTCTGCGCCGATCAGCGTCAGCAGCATTCCTGACAAGTTGGCGATCAGTGTCAACTGCACCTGTTTGATCGTGTCTGCTTTTTTGGGGCGGACAGCGCCTGCGGGCGATCGCAGTTGTCTCGACAAGCGGGTGAAACTCCAAGCGCGATATACGCTGTAACAAAGAACTGCCAGCCCGCAAATTGCAAAAAATACGCCGCCACCGGTGCCGGCACTGGTTGAGCCGCCAGCGACGGTGGCCCTAGGGACGGCGAAGGGGATGGCAAAGAGCAAAATGATCGCCGCTACCACCGCTAGCACTAGCTGCACCCAGAAGCAAATCCAGCCTGCTGTGCGGAGGGCAAAGGCAACTCGCTGTACGGCTGCCGGAAGCTTGTCGGTATCTAACTGATTAGTCATATTTTGAGCGGATATAATTAAGTGGCTTTAGTTGGCAGCAGTTTTTTGAGCGCGGACGGTCGATCGGCCCAAAAACGGAACTGTCTGTCCCCCCGACGCTCTTGAGGGTGGAGCCTCAAATTTTCGGCTCTGGTTCGGGTTCCCTGATTCAATGCTGCAAGCAAATCTTGAATGCAAAAATCTTGAATGCGAAAATCGACGCTTCGGCGGTTAACCATCTTTATAATGGAAGCAGAAATGTTTAAGATTTGTAACTGACATTCGATTTCACATTAGAACAGCGTCGATCGCAAGGTACTCAAGCAATGACACAACTACAACCCACCGTCACTCCCAAACTGGAACAACCAAAGTTTGGCTTTAACAGCTACGCGGAACGCCTCAACGGTCGAGCCGCGATGATCGGTTTTTCCCTAACTTTAATTATCGAGTATGTCACAGGCCAGGGGTTGCTGGCCTGGTTGGGCCTCACCTAATTTTAGCAATGGCGGGGTCAGCCGATGATTTTCTGAAGATTTGAGCTTTGAGATTTAGTCTGCAGATTTATCCGGGAACCCGAACCAGAGTCGAAAATTTGGGGATTTATCCTCAAGAGCGTCAGGGATGCGGTACTCGTTTTTGGATGGGTAGAACCTGACGCTGGGCCTTTACTTTCGGCGCAGCGAGTTTTACATCTGCCGATCGCGACAAATTCGGGAATTGATTAGAATATTAATTAGACCTCTCCAATCATTATTGTGGAGCCCGCAAGCGAGCGGGTTCGCTTGCTGGCTGTTATCAGGAGAAGTCTGTTAGAAACAAGCCCTGCGACTTCTGTGTCGAGAGAGAGCGGCGGACAAAATGCAAGAGCTGGCTTTGGGAGCTGTATTTCGGGTGAAATCTTGATTTGACAAGCTTGGCAATTTGGCTTCGCTCCCGTACAATTCCCCACAGGCGAGAAGATTAATTTAGGTGAAGCTAGTATCAAAGCTAGAAATCCCGATCGCACCGCCGACTCTAAATTTTAGAGATTGTAAATAAATATAGAACAGAGTAAAACCAAATGAATGCTTCGTGGACGCGACTTTTGAGGTCTGCTTACCGTAGAGAGCCTATTACCAGCTTTGTTGTGACAGTGGGCGTTGTCGATGCAGCTATCGGCAGCATTGGCGCAAGCGGTTCTTTATTGGCTTTTGGACTCGGTACTGCTGGGTTGGCGATCGCTCTGCGCTGGTGGCAAATTTACCGCTCTGGAGCCGAACAACCCGCCCCTGCTCCGGAATACTATCTGCCTCCGGTGTCTTCTCGACCTCAGTTACCCGTGCTCAACAAGGTGTCTAAGAAAAATCCTCCTTATTAAGATTACCGGGCAATGCCGACTGGGTGAAGTGGCGATCGACTCGCCGACGAACTAAGGCAATATAAAGATAGAGCCAGAAAAATCTTTTCCTCATCGATGCTTTGAGGTTTGGTTTATGAATATTTCTGTTGCCGAAAAACTGTACAAAATTGGCTCCGTAGCTGCCTGTAGCGGTTTGTCGGTGAAAACTGTTCGCTATTATGAGGAAATGGGTTTGCTGTCTCCGGCGGTGGAGCGATCGCCCGCTGGTTATCGGTTGTTTGGCGAGGCAGTATTCAACAGGTTGGCGTTTATCAAACGATCTAAAACTCTGGGTTTGAGCCTTCAGGAAATTAAGGATATTTTACAAGTTCGCGATCGGGGAGAGCTGCCTTGTTCGGAAGCGAAGCAGCATCTAACTTTGAAGGTAGAGGCAATTTCCGGGCAAATTGCAGAGTTAGAAACTTTGAAAAGGGAGTTGCAAGCTATTCTCAACTGCTGGGAAGAGCAACCCTCGCGCGATCGCATTACTACCACGATTTGTCCCAACATTCAGCGGGATTGAGCAACAGTCGAAAAATACAAAAAAGGGAAGGAATAATGGGTTTCCTTCCCTCGGTTGTTTTGTTGGTGATTTAGTCGATCGCTTTGAGCTTTTAACTTTTTTCGCAGAGTTTGCTGTTGTTTTTTGAGCTGTCGAGCCCTGGCAGATCCGCCTTTACCCTTGGAGTTTCTACCCTCGCTGCGGGGAGACTCCCAACTTTTTAGTCTCATGTTTTTATTTTGTTGCACTACTTCTATAATACACCGCCACAATTTCACTGTCAAGTATTTTCTACTCGTTACCAGGAAGAGCCTGGTAACGCTTCTGGGGCGAGGAAGAGCCTCCATTTTCGCCGGAGGCTCTTCAAAAGTGACATCGATTCCTAGGCTCTTAGCCTCTCAACCAGTTATTGAAAATGATGCGAGGATTGCTATATAATACACCGCCACAATTTCACGGTCAAGTATTTTTTAAACAGATATTTGCTAGTGTCGATCGTTGACCGATTGGACTTGCTACTTGCTATAACGATGCTGCACAAACACCCGGAAGCCTGACGGTGCGAGTTGCATACCCTGCAATTAAAGTTGTTTCCGTGCAATTATTACTCGAAATATTCCGCCGGAATTTCAGCATCTGTAAAAATTGGTAGTGTTTCCCACATTTTCACCCATTCCGGCAATTGCGCTACTTTTTTTAGCTGAAGCGACATTTCTATTAAAGAAAATTCTAAATTATAAAAATCTTGAATAATTTCAGCTTTCAAAAAGATTTCATCTTGAGTTAAATCGGGAGCATTAGTCGCGATCGCAATGGTGTTACCCTGGTCTAAATTGAACAAATAAACCTGTGAAAATACAGTTTGAAGTGTTTTCACCGCCGCCGCATTAAACTTTTGCTTGTGAAACAAATTGACAACTACAGCACCCGCGCTTGACAAACGAGTTTTGCAGAGTTGGTAAAATTCTTGTGTCACCAACTTATAAGGCATATAGCCGCTACCAAAACCAGCATCCACAATAATTATATCATTTTTTACGGTAGCATTTTGTTCGGCAAGATATTCGCGACCATCTTGAATCGCGACTTTTAATTTGTCGTTTAATTGAATTCCAAAAAACTTTTGAGCAATTTCGACTGCTGCGGGATCGATATCTGTACATTCGACTATCGCGTCGGGGAAATAGTGGTGAAAATAGTTGGGAATGCTGCCACCGCCAAAACCGATTACATATATTTTTTTGGGTGAATTTTTCCAGATTAATGCTAGCAAGATTGCTCTGGCATAGGGAAAGATTAATTGAAGTGGATTGTTGAGGTCTAGGATTGATTGAGCTACATTTGTGGTTAAGGTTTCTGTGTCTGCTAAAAGCAGGAGCAGGAATGATTTAATTTTTTTGACTGCTATCCAGTTTTCGCCGGAAATTTGTTGAAACAAAATGCCGTCTGGTTGTTGCTGAAGCCAATTGATTTGTTGGCGAATAACTGATAATTTGCTATTTTGCCGATCGCCTAAATAATCACTCATATTATTTGATATTGGGAAAATGCTGAGGAGTCTAATGATTGGGAGCCGACGTGACGTACAGTTTTTTTTAGGAGCTGGTATTGGGAGCATCTCATATTTGCAAAAACACTTCTTTTAACTCCTTGTTTCTTCCTCTTTCCTCCTGTCTCCTGTCTCCTGTCTCCTGTCTCCAATTTTGGGCTTGGCGGCTTTTCGACAGAGATGCTCCCCTGGTATTAAATCTCAAATTTCATCACTTCAAACCCAATAATAGCGAGATTCCGACGATCGCCCCAACGACCCCCAAAACAGCCCGAAAGCTGACTTTTTCGCCTGCTACCACGGCTAAAGGCAGTACAAATAGGGGACTGGCAGAACTGAGCGTTTGAGCGATGGCTGCGGGCGCATACTTCAGCGAAGTTTGTTGCAGGAAAATTCCGAGATAGGTTCCTAAAAAAGCTGCTAAAATTATTGCACCTAATATTTTTGGCGCTTTTAATTGTTTGCAAGTCCCAAGGTTTGTGGGGTTTAAAAAGCATAGCATGACTGCCATTCCCCCGCTCAAACGCAAGGCCGCTGTCCACAAGGGATCGATATCTATTTGATTGAAGGCGGCGCGGGATAAAATAGCTCCGGTGGCGTGGGCTGTTTGTCCTAATAAACTAATGCCTAATCCCAGCCAAAGCTGTTTTGATGGTAAGGTGGTTTCGGCTGTTCGTTCGGCAATTACCCAAGCTACGCCGCAGATTGTTAAAAGTATGCCCGTACAAGCAATTGGTGATAGGTTTTCTTGCAAAAATATCAAACCGAATAAAGCTGTTAAAGGGGGAGATAGGGTTTCTAAAAGCAGCGTTCGCCTCGCACCTAAATATTTTAAGACGATAAAGAATGCGGTGTCTCCGATGCCAATTCCTAGGGCGCCGCTGATGAGCAGCATTGCTAAAATATTGGAGTTGACTGCGGGTAAGGGTTTGCCTAAAATTAGTATAGTGGCAAGGAGCATGAAAAGGGCGATCGAGCCTTTGAGCAAGTTGAGCACCACTGCGGGGATTTGCTGTCCGACTCGCTGCCAAATTGTGGAAGATAAAGCCCAGACAAATGCAGCGCCTAAAGCCGCGATTTCACCCATAAAATTTTTTGATTTTTGATTGTTGATTGTTGATTTTTGATTGTTAAGAGGGCGGGCACTCTTGGCACCGCCCCTACTGACTGTTGACTGTTAACTGTTGACTGTTAACTGTTAACTGTTAACTGTTGACTGTTGTCATTAGTTACCAATGCCCAATTCCCAATTCCCAATTCCCAATTCCCAATTCCCAATTCCCAATTCCCAATTCCCAATTCCCCATGCCCCATGCCCCATGCCCCATGCCCAACATAAATTAGGGTTCCAGACTTATCATCTGAAACCCTATATTTATTAAGCTTTTTTATTAGTGGGCAGGGAGAGAATCGAACTCTCATACCTTTCGGTGTCAGATTTTGAGTCTGATGCGTCTACCAATTTCGCCACCCGCCCTTTTTATTGGCTTCACCATGATAACAGGCCGATCGATTTTTGTCAAGCAAAGATTCATAATCTTTTGAACTTGCCCAGCGATCGATCTCTCTGGCGCGCAATACTGGTACAGGATGGGACAACTGAGACGTTTGAGCTTGTTTGAGCATTTCCCCCAGTTCCGTGCTGCTGAGGTCATCGTAGGCTCGCGCCTGGGCCAAAAACGCATCGACATTCAGTTTCGGTGCTAGCGTCGGCGAACCTCCGGCCAGTTTCATCAACACAGATGCTACCACTCTTGGGTCTTGGGTGGCGAGCAAGGCGGCGCGATCGCACGTAAATTCAGCGCACCGCAACCATTCCAACATTTGCACCTGCAAACCTTGGGCGAGTACGGTTCCCAGAGGCGAAATTTGACCCGCGGCCAATACAATTAAATTAGCCAGAGTCAGGTAAACTCCGTGCTCGCATTTCAAATGCCCCAACTCGTGAGCGATTACTGCTTTAACTTCTTCGTCTGTGAGCAAATCAATCAGCGAAGTGTGCATCACCACAAAAGGCTGCCTTCCCCGCATCGCAAAAGTGTAAGCATTCGGCATCGGATGCTGGCGGACATAAAGCTGCGGCACTTCCAAATCTAGAGTTTTGCAGGCGTCCAACAGCAATTGATGCAGGTGGGGCAATTGATTTTCGCCGACTTGGACGCTGGAAGCGAGATTTTCGAGCCTGAAAAACTGTTCGCCGAGTTGTCCCAGCAACTGCCGCACGATCAAATCTAGTCCGGGCAGTTGTTTGAGAGAGTTGGTGGCTTCCAAGTCCAGCGGGTGCCGAAACTGGTCTGCTTTTAAACCTATGAGCGGTACGTTCAAAATCTTATTCCTGAGTCATTAGTCAACAGTCATTAGTCCTGAGTCATTAGTCAGCAGTCATTAGTCCTGAGTCAGCTTGCCCGAAAGCCGATTCTTGGGTGGTCATTGCTCATTAAAAAAGATTGATATTTTTCTTCTTCCTAATGACTAATGACTGCTGACTAATGACTGCTGACTAATGACTGATGACTAATTAACAGTTTAAACCCGATCGCCCGGTAATGACAGGAACCTGAACATTAGCAGCGTCTGTGCCCTCTTTGACGCGCCGCAAGTTAGCTCCCAATTTTTGCAGCTTCACCTCTAACTGCTCGTAGCCGCGGTCTAAATGCTGCAAGCTGCTGATTGTGGTGACACCATCTGCCGCCAGTCCTGCTAGCACCAAAGCAGCCGAAGCCCGCAAATCTGTGGCTATCACCGGCGCTCCCGACAGCCTCGCAACTCCCCGCACCACGGCGACATTGCCTTTGACGCGAATGTCCGCGCCCATGCGGTTGAGTTCTGCTACGTGGCGCAAGCGGTTCTCAAACACTGTTTCTTTGATGATGCTGTCTCCTTCGCTCAGCGTCAGCAAAGCCATAAACTGAGCTTGCATATCCGTGGGGAAACCAGGATAAGGCAAAGTTTCGATGTCTGTGGCGGTGTGAGTTTTGCCGGGAACTATTCGCAAAATGTCGGGGGATTCTACAATCATTTTTGCCCCCACTGTCTGCAATTTGGCAATCACTGCGGTCAGGTGGTCGGGAATGACCGGCGACAAACTGATTTCTGAGTGGGTGATGGCTCCTGCGATTAAAAATGTTCCGGCTTCGATGCGATCGGGAATAATTGAATAGTCTACCGCGTGCAGTCTCGGAACTCCCGAAATGACGATCGTATTTGTACCTGCGCCTTGAATTTTGGCTCCCATCGCGCGACAGAAATTTGCCAAATCGATGACTTCCGGCTCTTGAGCGGCATTTTCAATGACGGTTTCCCCTTCGGCCAGAGTCGCCGCCATCATCAAAGTTTCCGTTGCGCCGACGCTGGGGTAGTCCAAATAAATTTTGGCTCCTTTAAGACGGCGGTTGGGCCCTTTGACGTAAGCGTGAACAGTACCGTGGTCGATGTGGACTTCAGCGCCTAGGGCTTGCAGGCCGCGGACGTGGAGTTCCACGGGCCGCGCGCCGATGGCGCAACCTCCGGGTAAAGGCACTTTAGCAAATCCCAAACGCGCTAGCAGCGGGCCGATGATGAAAAAGCTCGCCCGCAGTTGGCTGACTAATTCGTAGGGAGCTTGAGCGTCTATGAGGTGGCTGGCGTTGATGTCTAAAACGTCGCCATTTTGCTCTAATTTGACTCCTACAGCCGAGAGAATTTGCCCCATACGGGCGACATCGGCGAGACCGGGAACGTTGCGGAGGCGGCAATCGTCTGGGCACAGCAGGGTTCCAGCCATTACGACTAAGGCTGAGTTTTTGGCACCGCTGATTTTGACGTGTCCTTTCAGGGGCTGGCGACCCCAAATTTGTAATACTTCTTCGTCGCTTTCGGGTGAAGTTGACAGGTTAGACGAGTTCTGAGCTGGTGTAATGGGTTTGCCCTCCATAGTATGCGCTTCGTTACTTTATACATTATTAATTTTGGTTTCGATTTTACCGGAAAGTTTTTATATGTCTAGGGGGTATGTGAACAATTTTAGGGCTGAAATTTACTAAATGCTTTTAGAGCAAGGCTTTCAGGCTCGATCGCCCAAATGGTGGGTGGCGATTTGTTTGAGTTTAATTTAATGTATCGAAATTTTTAGTACAGGACAAAAACTGAATAGCTTTCAATAGCTGGGCTGTAGGCTGTTTTTAGTTAAACATGGCTTCTGGAATACAATCACATCCGACCCGGAAAACACTCTTGGCTTTGCGTCCGTAATGGAACCGAGGCGTAAAGCCTCCACAGACTGTGCGAGCGATCGCAATTCTGTCAATCATTAGACAAGATTGCAAAAATAACTAGGATGGGCAGGAGAGCCCGTCCAATAAATTTATAAAAAGGACTTTTGCAATCTTGTCTATGCTGTGGATGGCGATTATTACCTGTGGAGGTCTAATTGCCTAGGTCTAAGCGCTAAAAAAGTATAATGTCGAATGTGGGCATTCCCAGACGGAGACTCAACCCCAATCCCTTCTCTGTTTTCATCTCCAGTCACAAACGGCTCGCGTTCAATGGACGAAGTAATCTACAAGTCTAATTTCCACTTAGGAGAATAATACACATGAAAACGCAAAAGCAATCTCAAGTTCCCAAACAAAAACCTGCTGACGATCGCGCAGAGTCTCGGCTACCGATTCGGACTTCTGATGACTGGGAGAAACCGACGATCGAGGAACTCGATTTGTGCTTAGAAGTGACCGCTTACGTCTATCACTGGTAGTCATAGTCGATCGACTTTGCGATACTACCCGATGCGATCGACCGCGATTTTTCAAGGCTTTCAACTTTTTGGATTGCTGAATGAATGTTCATGGCAAACAATAATATGCGGAATACGAGAGACTTCATAGTTACCTGGATTGAACGAGTGATTCAGTCGGCTGGGAGTATGGTGGTCGGAATTGCGATCGCCAGTTGTTCTTTGACCCCAGCAAACACGGCGCCTTCAACTGAGGCGAGTCGTTCTGTTGAGGCGACACCTGCTCAAGTGGCATCTGTGAGTGAGGCAACTCAGGGATTTCGGAAAACTACGATCGCCAAGGGTTTAGAACGTCCTTGGAGCATGGCATGGCTACCCGATGGGGCGATGCTGATTACCGAAAAGGCGGGACGCTTGCGTATTCTGCGAAATGGGGTGTTAGATCCGACTCCGATCGCCGGCGTGCCTGAAGTTTTGTCAGCGGGTCAGGGTGGACTGATGGAGATTTCGATTCATCCTCAGTTTGCCAAGAATCGGTTGGTTTATTTGACCTATTCGCACGGGACGACCGATGCGAATCGGACTAGAGTTGCCCGAGCAACGTTTGATGGCAAAGCTTTACGCGATTTGCGGGCGATCTTTGAAGTATCTCAAGTAAAATCGGGTGCTCAGCATTTTGGATCGCGTATTCTCTGGCTCCCGGATGGAACTATGTTGGTGGCGATCGGCGATGGCGGCAATCCGCCCATCCAGTTGGAAGGCGCTCTGATTCGGAAGCAGGCGCAAAATCTGCGGAGTCATCTGGGCAAGATTGTGCGGCTGAATGACGATGGTTCGGTGCCGCGTGATAACCCGTTTGTGGGTAAGGAGAATGCCGATCCGGCAGTCTGGAGTTACGGGCATCGCAATATTCAGGGATTGGCTTTCGATCCAACTTCTCAAGGAATTTGGGTGACGGAACATGGAGCGCGAGGGGGAGACGAATTGAATTTTGTGCAAGCGAGTCAGAATTTTGGCTGGCCCATCGTGACGCACAGTCAGGAGTATACTGGCGGAGAGATTTCGCAGGAGCGATCGCGTCCCGGCACGATCGATCCAAAAGTGGTTTGGACACCCGCAACGGCTCCATCGGGTTTGGCGGTTTATCAGGGCGATCGGTTCCCGGCGTGGAAAGGCGATCTGTTTGCGGGGGGATTGGTGACCCAGGATGTGCGCCGGATCGATCTCGATGCAGCAGGGAATGTGCGGGGTCAGCAGCCGATTTTGATCGGGGAACGGGTGCGGGATGTGCGCCAAGGCCCGGACGGATTGTTGTACATTCTGACGGATGAATCGAATGGACAATTGCTGCGGCTGGAACCGAGTTGAGGATAGTTATCACCAAATAAGAGGGGTTTGAAGCCCTTACTCAGGTCGGCAGATTGTGATAAGAACGGAGTTTAAATCTCGGTTCCGATCGCTTCGCTGTCAACTGTCAACTGTCAACTGTCAACTGTTTAAAGATGTTAATCAGAATTTTGGGTGCGGCAGCGGGAGGCGGTTTTCCGCAATGGAATTGTCTGTGTCAAAGCTGCGAAACGAGTCGAGCCGGAAAGGCGGCAGGCTTAACTCAATCGTCAATCGCGATTCGATCGCAGAGTGGTGATTGGTTTTTGATCAATGCTTCGCCTGATGTGCGGCTGCAAATTGAGCAAATGCGATCGCAACAGTGTTTTGTGGAAACAGGCCAACGATCGCTGCCCTTTACTAGCATTATTCTGACTGATGCTGAAATCGATCACACCACTGGGTTAATGCTATTGCGAGAGTCATCCCAACCGTTAAAAATTTATGCTTCTGCTAGCGTTAAACAGGCTTTGACCACCGGATATCCATTGTTTGCGACCTTACAAAATTATTGTGGTGTGGAATGGTTGCCTTTAGATGTGGGCAAGTCGATCGCGATTGCATCCGAGCTAGAGATTGAAGCCTTTGCGCTCTCGACCAAACCGCCGAAGTATATGCAGAGTGAACCGGGATCGCAGGAGATTTGGGGCGTTGGCTTGACGATCCGCGATCGCAACACTAATGGCGTCTTGACCTATGCACCGGGATTAGGCGCGATCGATCAGTCCCTGCAACGCCGATTTGAGGCGAGTGATTGTATTTTGATTGATGGAACGTTTTGGACGAATGATGAATTACCTGCTTTGGGAATTGGAGGGCGATCGGCACTTCAAATGGGACATTTACCTTTGTCGGGAGCAGGGGGAAGCTTAGAGCAACTTGCTCAACTAAAAACAGCGCGCCAGATTTTTGTTCACATTAACAATACCAATCCCATTCTGATTCCTGATTCTCTTGAGCGGCAGACAGTTGAAAGTCAGGGGATTGAAATTGGCTGGGATGGATTGATGTTTACTTTATAGCAATCCTTGCAGGAGTCGTAAATTTTTCACCCCACCCCAACCCTCCCCTTAGTAAGGGGAGGGAGTAAGAAGTTCACAAATGATTTAGGATCGCTATATATCAATACGGTTTACTTAAGACAGATCCCCCCTAACCCCCCTTGAAAAAGGGGAGTAGGGGGTGGGACAAGAATGCTCTCTTTCGTCCCCCTTCTTCCCCCCTTGGGGGGGGCAGGGGGGGTGGGGATGCGAGGGGGATCTCCGGGGCATAAATAGTGTTAAGTGAACCGTATTGCGCTATATATAGGAAACATAATGAGATTAACTTCGGAACAGGAAACACTGGAATTAAAGCCCTGGACGCGGGCAGAATTTGAGAACGCGCTGCGTCAGCAACATCGTCGCTATCATCATCTTCATCCTTTTCATCAACGAATGAATGCGGGTGAACTGACTCCAGAAGAAGTTCGGCTTTGGGCGATCAATCGCTTTTATTATCAACGAAGTATTCCCCTGAAGGATGCGGCGATTTTGTCGAATTGTCCCGATCGCGAAGTGCGACGCGAATGGATTCAACGGATTATTGACCATGATGGTCAAGTGGCTGGATCGGGCGGAATTGAAGCGTGGTTGCGATTGGGTGAGTCCGTCGGTTTATCGCGCGAGCAACTGTTGAACGATCGCCACGTATTGCCGGGTGTGCGATATGCAGTGGATGCTTACGTGAATTTTTGCAAGACTAAACCTTGGATTGAATCGATCGCCTCTTCGTTAACGGAGTTGTTTGGCCCAGATGCGATTCGCGATCGATTGGTGGCTTTAGAGCAGTATTATCCGTGGATCGATCCGAGCGGATTTGAGTATTTTCGAGTGCGCTTACATCAAGCCCCTCAAGATGCTCGTTACGCCTTGAATTTGGTTTTGGAACATTGCCGCACTGTTGAGAGCCAACAGAAGGCTGTTCAGGCATTAATCTTTAAGTGCGATTTGTTGTGGAGTCAGCTTGAAGCGATCGACCGGGGAGATACTCGTCCGGGGTTGGGATCGTGAATGGGCACAGTTGTCCTCAATTAGCCTGTGGGGTGCGGTTGTTTTGGGATGAGGTGCGACAACAGCATTTTTTATTGTTTCCAGAAGGAGCTATTAAGCTGAATCGGTCGGCTTTGGCAATTTTAGAGCGTTGCGATCGACACCATACGATCGATCAAATTATTACAGAATTAGCGCTCCAATTTCCTCACGCCAACATTGACTCTGATGTTTACCAACTGATTGCTAAAATCACGCAACGAGGACTTCTAAACGATGCTATGCCATGATGACTTTCCTAAACCATTCAGCCTTGTCGCAGAATTAACTTATCGTTGTCCGCTACGTTGTCCTTATTGTTCCAATCCTCTGAATTGGCATGGGGATGCTTATCGTCAAGAACTTGCGACGGAAGATTGGCTGCGAGTGATTCAGGAAGCTCGACAGTTGGGCGTTTTGCAATTGGGTTTAACGGGCGGAGAACCACTACTGCGAAATGATTTGGAAATATTTGTCGAAAAAGCGGCAGAGCTAGGGCTGTACACGACGTTAGTCACGGCTGGAACGCTGTTAACAACTGAGCGAGCGACCAAATTACGAGAGGTGGGCTTAGATCATATTCAAATTAGTATTCAAGATAGTCGAGCGATCGAGTCCGATCGCATTGCTGGAGTGCGATCGTTTGAGCAAAAAATTGCGGCGGCGAAACTGGTAAAGGAATTAGGATTTCCGTTGACGTTGAATTTTGTGTTGCATCGGCATAATCTCGATCGCATTGAGGAGATGTTAGCACTGGCCCAGACGTTGAGTGCCGATCGCGTGGAGTTGGCGAACACGCAATATTACGGTTGGGCACTGCATAATCAGGCGGCTTTGTTACCGACTCGCGCCCAATTGGCTGATGCTGAAATAGTGGTGCGGGCGGCGCAAGAACGCGGCAAAATTCCGATGGGTATTCTCTATGTGGTGCCGGATTACTATGCTGACTATCCCAAGCCTTGTATGAGCGGTTGGGGCAGTCGGACGTTGATTGTGACACCAAACGGTGAGGGTTTACCCTGTCAAGCTGCTATGGCGATTCCTGGCCTAGAGTTTGGCAATGTTCGCGATCGGGCTTTAGAGTGGATTTGGTTTGAATCGGCTGGGATGAATCGGTTTCGCGGCACGAGTTGGATGCCGGAACCTTGTCAAAGTTGCGATCGCCAAACGGTAGATTGGGGTGGGTGCCGCTGTCAGGCATTTTTATTAACTCAGGATGCAAGCGCCACCGATCCGGTGTGTCATCTTTCGCCGAATCACGATCGCATCCAATCAATTTTGGATCGGTTACCTGTGCAAGCTGAACAGTTTGTATACCGCGATCGCGATGAAGTGGACATTGGCTAGCTAGTGCTGAGCGAGATGATTGGCCTCAGATGTGGTCAATTGAAAGGTACACAAGTCTTTTTTCTATTTTTGAGGAGTTCGATCGGCAATGCCGGAAAGTTCACATTATTGTCGATCGCCCCAATGCCTGTGTTACCCTGTGACAACAACCTAGAGCCAAAGCTAGTCCTAGCACATGGTTCACATTAAGCGGATCGAACTAACTAACTTTAAATCTTTTGGCGGCACAACGTCCATTCCCGTGCTGCCCGGTTTTACTGTAGTTTCCGGGCCCAACGGTTCTGGGAAGTCCAATATCCTCGATGCTTTGCTGTTTTGTCTGGGACTTTCGACTTCTAAGGGAATGCGGGCCGAACGTTTGCCCGATTTGGTGAACACGGCTCAAAACAAGCGCGGTACGATCGAAGCTAGCGTGACTGCGACTTTTGCGCTGGAAGATGTGGGCGATGAATGGTTCGCGCGGGATGAAGATGAGGATGGGGAAGAAAATGCAGCGGATGATTTGTCGGTTGAAGCAGCAGAAGTCGAAACCGTTGAAATCGCCGCAACTCAAAACAACAGCGGACAATTTTCTGCTGCTAATCCAGAATCGCCGGAGTTGAATGTTGCAGAAGTTGCAGAAATTCGAGATAACCACGAACAATCCTCTGCTGTTAATCCCAAATCCTCCGATGATTTATCGGTTGAAGAAATCCAAGAAATAGAAATTGCAGCAACTCAAGACAACAACGGACAACTGCTCGCCAACAATCGCAAATCCCCAATCCCAAATCCCAAATCCGATGAGTGGAGCGTGACGCGCAAACTGCGAGTAACTCGCCAAGGTACTTACACTTCAACTTATTACATTAACGGCGCACCTTGCACGCTGACTCAACTGCACGAACAACTCAACCGCTTGCGAATTTATCCCGAAGGTTATAACGTCGTCTTGCAAGGAGATGTTACCAGCATTATTTCGATGAATTCCAAGGAACGCCGAGAAATTATTGACGAACTTGCAGGAGTGGCTCAGTTCGATCGCAAAATCTCTCTAGCTAGGCAGAAGTTGGATGAAGTTAAGGAAGTGGAAGAACGCAGCCAAATTGTGGAAAAAGAGCTGATTTCTCAGCGAGAGAGACTCGCTTCCGACCGCACAAAAGCGGAAAAATATCAAAAGTTGCGGGCGGAATTTCAAGAAAAGTCGCAGTGGGAAATTGTCCTGAAATTCCAACAGTTGCAAAAGCAAGAATGGAAACTGCGGGAACAAATCGAATCGGGCGATCGCAGTGTAGCTTCTCTCACCGAACAACTGCAAGCAATCAGCACCCAAATTCAAGAATCAACCGCCGCACTCGATGCGCTGAACGCGCGGGTTAAAGCTTTGGGAGAATCGGAACTGTTGGCTTTGCAAGCAAGTATTGCGACTGGGGAAGCCCAGCGGCGGCAACTGCAAAACCGCCAACAGGATTTGGAAACAACTGCTGGGCAAATGGCGGCAAACATAGCACAAACTGAGGAAGAAGTTCGGCAATTTCGGCAAAGTTTGGAGCAAATTGAGATTGAAATATCTTATGTTAAGTCTCAGCAGGGGAGTTTTCAGGAACAGCGGGACGCAGCCCAGCAAAGTTTAGATGAAAGTCGGGAAGTTGCAAGTGCGATCGCCTCGACAGCAGAAGCTTGGGTGCAGCAGCAAACGGAACTGCACCGCCAAATTGAAACAATTCAACAAACTTTGGAACCGCAGCGTACAGAACAAGCTACTATTGGCGAAAGAGCCGATCGCCTGCAAGGTCAAATTCAAGAACAAAACCAATCGCTGCAACTATTGGAACAGGAAATTGCAGGCAAAAAAAATCAGCAATCCCTACTTGTGGAAACCAAAAATCTGGCATCTTTGCAAGTAGAATCGCTGAATCAGATTTTAGTTGAATCAGAACAAGAATTGCAACTGCAACAGGAAACTCAAACTCGCTTGCTGGAAGAACAGCGCGAAAGACAGCGCAAGTTAGACAAGCTAGAAGTGCAGTTTCAAGCACTACAAGAAGCGACAGGCACGTTTACTGCAAAAATTATCGCGCAAAGCGGAATTGGCGGAGTTTGCGGCTTGGTGGCTCAACTGGGCAGGGTGGAGCCGCGCTTTCAGTTGGCGCTGGAAATTGCTGCGGGCGGGCGCATGGGAAATATGGTGGTGGAAAATGACAGTGTGGGGGCTGCGGCGATCGAATTGTTGAAGCAAAAACGGGCGGGAAGAATGACGTTTTTGCCTTTGAATAAGATTCGAGGCGGCAGGTTTTCGGTGAATGAAAATTTGCGGCGCGCGGCGGGGTTTGTGGATGCGGCGGTGAATTTGATTGATTGCGATGCGCGCTATCAAGAAATTTTTGCTTATGTTTTTGGCAGTACGGTTGTGTTTAGCAATCTCACTGATGCCCGCCGCTATTTGGGACAGTACCGGATTGTTACTTTGGATGGGGAAATTCTGGAAACTAGCGGGGCGATGACTGGGGGAAGTTCTACTAATCGATCTACTTTGCATTTTGGCACGGTTGAGGTTAGCGAGGCTGCTAGTGAAGCCCGGACAATCGCTGCTTTGCAAGAACGTCTAGAGGAAATTGAGCGGATTTTGGAACGGTGCAAAATGGCGATTGACGGCGCTGCTGTTGCTGTAAAAACTCGCAGCCAAGAATTGATGGAGGCGAAACAGAATTTGCGCGAAAATCAGTTGCGGTGGGAACAGTTGGATGCGGAAATTAAGAAGCTGCAAGCGCAGCAGGAACAAGTGCGATCGCAAATTGCTAAAAATACTCAGGAATTAACTGATTCGCAGTCGAGATTGCAGTTGCTGGAGGGAGAATTGCCGGCGCAAGAAACTCAATTGCAGCAGTACCGCCAAACTTTGGCGCAGTTGGAAGAGTCCAACAGTCACAGCGAATGGCAGCAAATGCAGTCGGGTTTGCGCGCTTTGGAAGCGCAACTGCAAGAGCGAGAATTGGCTCTCAGAACCGCCCAGCAGCGCCTTGTAGACTTGGAAAATCAATTCGGGCGCTTGGAAGAGAAAATTAAGGAAGGCGGCGAGAAATTGCAGGAATGGCAGGTGCAGCAAAATTCGGGGGCGGATGCGATCGCTGCTATTGTTTCGCAGCAGTTGGAACTCGATCGCCAAATTGCGGAAGCTAAGGCTGCTTTGGCTCAAATTGAGGAAAAGTTGGGGGTGGAAAAGGGCGATCGCGATCGGGCAGAATCTCAACTGCGAGAGCAGCATTTAGCCAAACAGCAGTTGCAGTGGCAGTTGCAAAAACTCCACGAAACCCAGCAAGAACGCCGGGAACAATTAGCTGCAGTCCGCACTCTACTGGAAGCGCAGCGGGCGGAAATGCCCGACCCGGTGCCGTCGATTCCCGAAAATGTCGAGAAAGCTAATTTGACTGAATTGCAGCAGGAAGTAAAGGCGATCGCCAAACGCATTCAAGCCCTAGAACCTGTGAATATGCTAGCCCTCTCAGAGTACAACCGCACTCAAGAACGCCTCCAAGAATTGAGTCAAAAGTTGACGACATTGGCCGGAGAACGCACTGAACTGCTGTTGAGAATTGAAAACTTTACCACGCTGAGGCGGCGCGCTTTTAAAGAAGCTTTTGACGCGGTTAACGAAAACTTCCAGACTATCTTTGCGGAACTTTCCGAAGGGGACGGGTATCTTCAGCTAGATGACCAGGAAGACCCCTTCAGCAGCGGTTTGAATTTGGTCGCTCACCCGAAGGGGAAACCGGTACAGCGGCTGGCTTCTATGTCGGGAGGCGAAAAGTCGCTGACGGCGCTGAGTTTTATTTTTGCGCTACAACGCTACCGCCCGTCTACGTTCTACGCTTTTGATGAGGTGGATATGTTTCTGGATGGGGCAAATGTGGAGCGATTAGCTAGAATGATAAAACGACAGTCCGAACAAGCCCAGTTTATTGTTGTGAGTTTGCGGCGACCTATGATTCAATCAGCAGAGCGTACAATTGGTGTTACTCAAGCGCGGGGAGCTTATACTCAAGTCATCGGACTTAAGTTGTAGTCCCGGTGTCTCTGTTGATGACGGTGTTCAGTGATATATATACTTGTTGACACTCCTCGACTATCAGGTACGAGGATTCTTGGTTCACCGAGACCACTTAAACTAGATTCCTTGAAGTCTCTAGCCCAGAGGTGGGACTCACGCCCTTGCGTTAATTCGGGTATGCCCTACCCTATTTGCTTTGAGGCAAGTCCTGTTTCAGTTTGAAGCAAATGCGCTTCAAATGCTGTTTGTCTAGCTCCTCTGAATCTTTTACCTACTGCGAGGTGGAGTAAGCGAAAAATGCAGTAAAACCGCTTAGATTCAATTTTCAAGGTTCAGCGCTTTGTCTTTTGACAGCTAGGTTTTTAGAGTGGTTGATTACCTTTCCACTACTACAAGCATACAGCAAAGCCGTGCTAGAAGCACGGGGGTTTTAGGCCCATTTTTATGATAAATCAGGACTAAACTTATAATGACATCCGAACAAATCTGCCAACGCTCCGATATTCTAGGCACTCAAGTCATCACCCGCGACAGAGGTAAGCGCTTGGGTGTAGTCAGTCAATTGTGGGTGGACATCGATCGGCGAGAGGTTGTGGCGATCGGTCTGCGCGATAATATGTTCGCAGTTGCTGGAATGCCGCGGTTTATGTTCCTCAGCAATGTCAGCGAAATCGGCGACGTGCTGTTGGTGGAAGATGAAAGCGCGATCGAAGATGATGTTGATGTTGAAATCTACAGCATTTTGATTAACAGCGAAGTTATTACCGAAACCGGCGAACTTTTGGGTAGGGTGCGGGGCTTTAGGTTCGACCCCGAAGACGGTAAGTTAGTTTCTATCATCATCGCTTCCCTAGGAATCCCCCAAATCCCCGACCAAGTTCTCAGCACTTACGAGTTAGGGATTGAAGAAATTGTCAGCAGCGGCCCGAACCGCTTGATTGTGTTTGAAGGTTCCGAAGAAAGGCTCAGGCAGCTTAGCGTAGGTTTGTTAGAGCGCGTAGGTTTGGGCCAAGCACCTTGGGAACGCGAAGAGGACGAGCAAGGGTATTATCCCAAACCCGTTGCTACCGAATATCAATTGGGCCCCGGCGTGCGGATACCTGCACCGGAAATGCGTAGCCGAGTAGCAGCGCCTGCGGTGGAGGAAGTTCCTTGGGACGAGGATTCGCAGTGGAACCGGCCGCCGGTGCGACAGCAGATGCGCGCAGTGCAGCCCGAACCGACGATCGACGATTATGATGATTACGAAAAGGATAATTGGGGAGACGAGGACGATTACGACGACGAGGAGTACGAACAGAAGCCGTACACTCGCCCTGAAATTTCTCGCCCCAAGCCGCCGGTGGTTGAATACGAGTACGAGGATGATGTGGAGGCGGATGCTTGGGCTGACGATGAAGCGCCCAAGCCTTACAACCCTCCTCGGGTGAATATCCCTGAGAAGACGAGGACTCCCGAATACGAGGAGGAAGCGAATTATTAGGAATTAATCAATTACCTGAAACCAATATTTTGCACTCTTTTTAAGAACGGGCTTCTAGCCCGTTCCACAATTAAGATGCCCGTTCCACAATTAAGATGCCCGTTCCACAATCAAGTTTAGTTTTTGTAGAACGGGCTTCTAGCCCGTTGCTGATATTGGTGGAAGACGTGAGTTTAAACTGATATCTTGCACCATTCGTGTGGAAGCCTTTTAGGGACGGGCTCTTCGGCCCACCCCACAAGAAAATGCACTTTTTGTGGAACGGGCTTCTAGCCCGTTGCTGATATTGGTGGAAAATGCGAGTTTAAACCAATATTTTCTAGGCACTGGTTTTACGGATAATATTTAATTTTCCAAAAACAATCTAGTAGGGTAGGTTGGGGGATGCGGTAAAGGCGCTCAATCTCATTACATTAAATCCACAAACTAGATAATAATTGCATGGCAGTTTACTATACTTTTGCTGACACTTCATATCATGTTAAAAGTCGAAAAAAAACTTGCTAAAAATATTGCTTTCAGATTAATAACCTATCTAATCTTTCCAATTTTTTTATCCACCACTGCGGCTGAAATTGTCTTGCGAGTTGCCGGATACAAACCCTGGCAAATAGAAAATGTCGATGTAGCCGTGGAACCGAAAGGTAACTTTTTCACCAAAGACTCCGAACTCGGTTACAAGCATTTACCCGGAAAATTCAAAGTCACGCTTAACGGCAACTACTCATTTAACGCAACTCATCTCAATAATAGTTTAAGAATAACACACCCGCTCAACACTTACAATCAATCGTCAACCAAGCCGGAAATATGGATATTTGGCTGTTCTTTTACCTACGGTTGGTCATTGAATGACAGCGAAACTTATGCGTGGTTGTTACAAGAAAGATTACCTAAGTATGAAATAGTAAATTTTGGCGTTAACGGCTACGGCACGCTGCACTCGTTTATTCAATTTAAAGAAGCACTAAAACAAGGAAATAAACCCAAAATTGTCGTAATTGCCTATGCCGGATTTCACGATAGGCGCAATACTTTATTGAGGGCGAGAAGCAAGCAAATGGTTGCTTGGAATAAACTCGGCATTCTGTTGCAGCCGGATGCTAGGCTGAATGGAGAAAATAATTTTACCTACAGCATGACAAAACTTGAATATCGCGAGTGGCCGCTGATGCGAGTTTCGGCTTTAGTAAATTTGCTGGAGGTTAATTACAATCAATTTGAGGAGGAATTGTACAAAAGTCACGATGTTTCTAAGGCAATTATTGAAGAATTTAACCGCGTGGCTGAGGCTAATAATATTAAGTTAGTTGTGGCGGGAATTAATGCGGGTTCTGCTAAGATGTTGGATGAGTTAAGTCAGGATGGAATTGCGACAGTAGATATTTCGGTTGATTTGCAAGTACCGGGAAATAATAATTTACCTCACGATATTCATCCGAGTGCGGCGGCGAACCGGCAATATGCGGAAAAGTTGGATGTTTTTTTGCAAGAGTTAATGAACCGCGAAGGCGCGAAGGGCGCTAAGGAAGAAAGAGGAAGTTTTGGAGTTAATTAGGTTTTTTAGAGTGATGAAAATATTTGATTTTAAGTTGAGTCGCAAGTTTCTGATTGATGGACTTTTTCTGTTTTTAGTTGTTCTGGTAACAGTGGGGGTAACTTCAATTTATGTATCTAGCGAACGTACTTTTTATTGGTGGGATTACGCGGGATACAACACCGCTACAGTCAATACGGCTAATGTATTTCGAGACTCGCCACAGAAAGCGTGGGCTGGAGTTATAGAATCGCTGGCTAAGGAAAAAAATCTGTTAATTTCTCTGCCGTTATTGCCGTTTATTCTGTTGTTTGGTGACTCTCGGTTGAGTTACATTCTCAGCATTTCGCTGATTTATGTGCTGCCTTTTCGCTTGTTGTTGGGGGCAATTTCTGCAAGGCTGATTCCAGTTTATCCGCAGCGGGTTTTTTGGTCAACTGTGCTGCTGAGTTTATTGATTCCGATGAGTTGGATTCCGACTTTGCGGGGATATTTGGATACGGGGGGCTGCGTATTTGTAGGGTTGGCGATTTTGGTTTATTTGCAGGATGTTAAGCTGAAATCTTGGTGGAAAGTTCCGTTAATTGGGGTTTTTCTGGCGGCGGCGATTCTGTTGCGGAGACATTTTGCTTATAGTGCGATCGCATTTTTGGGTGCAGCTAGTTTACAGGCTATTATAGAGTTTATCGTACAAATATACCGTAAAAATTCGGCATTGCCATCTCCCTACCGAGATTTGGTTGAATCTGGGATCAAATTGGGTTTGATAGCTGCGACTACTTTTAGTGTTTTAATGTTGGTAGCGGGAGATTTTACTCGCAGTGCTCTAACGGTTAATTATCGCGATTTATATGTGGCTTGGAGTTTGCCGGTTGATGATATTTTAATTCGTTATGCGTCTTTTTACGGTTTGGGAACTTGGCTGTTGGTACTGATTGGTTTTTCGGCGGGGATTCTGAGGCGAATTCTGGTGCATGAAGCGGCTGTTTTTGTTTGTTTGTTTGGGGTTTTGTCGCTGGTTGAATGGTTGTTAATCTTGCGTTACGGCTACTTGCACTATACAATTCATGTGACACCGATCGCACTTTTGGGATTGTCGGCATTTTTCTGGACAATTTGGCTGACTCTCAAGGGAAAAGTCCGGTATTTGATGCTGGGCGCGGCGGCTTTTTACTTGATTGTGAATGCAGCCGTGGGGTTGATTCCTGTTAAGGTTGATTTGTCAAGACTGTTTGTGAGTAATTTTGGGCCGTTAGTGCGATCGGACTACGGCGAAGTTGTAAAATTAGTAGAGTTTCTGCGAAAATTAGCACCGGATGAAGAACCGATTTATATTGCAGGTGCTTCTAACAGTTTTAATGCTAATATACTCAGACAAGCTAATCGCCAATTAAACCCGCCGGAGGGTTGGTGGAAGTTAAATACCATCGGGAGGCCGCAAATTGACTCCCGCGATAGTTACCCGCTACCGGAGTTGTTACAGGCGCAATATGCGGCGGTTGCTACACCTTTTCAGCAGGTGTTACCGGGTGACGAACAAGTTTTGCGATCGCACGAGCAAGATGTTGTTAAAGTTATCTATGATGTCTTTACTCACAACTGGGAAATTTCCCGCGATTTCCAGTTGTTACCACAACAGTTTAAGTTAGAAAACGGCGTGACTGTCAGCATTTATCGGAGAATTCGTCCCACGGATACAGGCACAGCAGTTCGCACTTTATACGCGATGCAGCAACAAATAGGCGATCGACCGGGCGGGCAGTTAGATTGGATTAGCTTGCGTCAGTCAATTTACACAAGTGCCAATTATTCAGTCAGTAGAGAATCGGATAACCTATATAAAATTGTAACTCCTCCCATTAAAAATAGCACGAAACTCGATACATCTTTTCTGTATTTAGGTGCTATTTCAGACAGGGCGCAAGTTACCGGCCAACTCGCTTTACTTAACCAGCAATGTCCGGGAGTTGCCCTGCGCTTGACTTTGTGGGACAAACAAGGTAAGTTGATAGACTCTGCGAAGATGGAGTATGGTGCCAAAAGTGCGATCGATCTAAATCTATCTGTTGGGGGTAAAAATCCAGTTTATTTGCTGCTTGAAGTATTGAGTCGCGACAAACAGGAATTAACAAACCAATGCCAGCTAGAAATGAACAATTTATCTGTAGGCAGCAAGCCTAAATAATATCATCTTCCTTGGCTCGAAATGCAATTCCTGCTTAATTCATCGAGAGAGTGCCAAAATCCAAACGGTCGAACCTAATATCTGCTAAAAAAAATCAACTATTAATGCAGAAAAATAAAACATCCCACAGGTATTTTAATCTATCTCTCTATACTTTTGTCATCATCGGTTCCCTGATGGCAACTGGCTACATTTTCCCCATTGGCGGCAATTTCCCCGAAGTGCCACCAATTCAATTTATGTTAAATCCTGAACTGTACAAAAACGATTATTACGTTCAGGAAATGGTTAAGTTTAATCCCCGATACTACTATTATTATATCATCTATTTGCTAGCCAACTTCGGAACAAGCATTCCCCTAGCGCATTTTATTTATCAATTCCTAGCCTTCGGTTCATTTATCCTAGCCTGCTACGCAATTATCAAGATTTATACTGATTCCAAACTGCCCGCAGCAGCGATGGCTTTTTTATGTACAGCCGCGTCATTTACAGATGTTGGTAACACCCTGATATTTTCCACCAAATCTGTACCCAGTACCTTCGCGATGGCCTTCGCAATCTGGGGAATTTACTTTAGTTTGCGTCAAAAATGGTTGAGAGGATATTTCTTTTTTGGACTAGCTTGTTTGCTGCAATTCTTAGTGGGTTTGCTACCAGGATTGATGATGATTCCCGTTTTAGCGATTGAATCTGCAAGGCGGCGGAAGTTCAAAACATTGATTTTGTCGATCGCACTTTTAGCAGCAATGGCAAGTATAGTATACGTACCCATGTTATTAACAGGTACTACGAGCACTCACACTATCGACAACGCCGAGTTTGTCTTCATTCACGCCCAAGTCCGCAATCCCCACCACATCCTCCCGTCAAATTGGGCTGTCGGGAATTGGTTCAACTTTATCTGTTTTATTCTTGGCGGCTTGCTTTGCATCAAAAAAACAAACTTACTACCAAAAGAAGACAAAATAAATTTTTACGTGATTCTGGGAACCTCAATTTTTGCACTGTTCCTAAATTACATATTTGTGGAAGTTTACCCCCAGGCTTTTATTGCCAAACTACAACTAGCTAGAACAGTACCTTACGCTCAAATAATTATATTTATTGCGGTTGCTTTGACGCTAGATGAAGTTGACCCGCAAAAACAAGCACCTGTTAGCTTGCTAATACTCTCTGCAATGACTTTGCCTTTTCGAGGAATCATTTTCTTAGGATTAGCTGTTTGGCAAAATAAAAACTACATACTTCCCCAAAAATACAATATATTGCTGTGGATTTTGGCAGCAGGAACGTTTGTTTTTAGCTTAACATATCCGCTGACTGATTCATTGGAAATAATAGGCGATCGAATAATCACCCTCCCAGTCTTTTTCTCAATCCTCGCTTTTCCATTCATCCTCCAAAAAACATCATTTCCTACATCTATAAAACAGACTGTAACTCATATTTTAGCTTTGCTAGCTACTGCAATTTTAGTTCTGGGAGTAGCCGGAATTCTACCAAAACCCATATTAAATGTATTTCAAACCAGAATCAATATCAATGCAGTTCCCACGGACGATTTAAGCAGATTAGCTGTGCGATTTTCGCAAATTAGCAGCCCAGACGCACTCGTATTAATTCCACCATCAGTTACCAGTTTTCAATTTTTATCCCAAAGAGCGATTGTCGTCAACTTCAAGAACTTTCCTTTTACCGACAAAGGCATCAAACAGTGGAAAAATCGCATGGAAGCTATTTTAGGAGTTCCCTTAAACCCGCAAATGATTTGGGGAGGAAATGACTTATTCATCCGCCGCAGCAGTACGGATTTAGTCAAAGTAGCCCTAAACTATCATGCCGATTATATCCTGACTCGCAGCGATTGGCATCCAAATATTGACGGTCAAATAGTAGATAGACAAGGTAAATGGATACTGTTGAAAATTAGGTAATACTATTCCTCGAAATTTGAAATTATACCATTTCTCTAAAATCATGTAATAGTCTTTGACCCCCCCGAGCCCCCCCTTAGTAAGGGGGGGGACAAGAATACTGTTGCATTATTTTTTGAAATTGGTATTAGTAACATACCCCCTTGATGATTCGGCGGTTTCAACCGGCGAATCATCTTCTAGTCGGCGCAGGCCGACTTTGTTTGTGTAGACGCGGTTTCAACCGCCGAATCTTATTGGCTTTGTTTGAATTTTTGGCGGTTTCAACCGCAAAATCTTATTTCCAGTTAAACATCAAAACCCGAATCATCAATAATTTCACAAATCTGCTTATCCACATAATCAGCAGCCACATTCCGCGCAATCAACTCAGCCAAAATCCCTAAAGAAATCAACTGCACCGACAGAATTGTACACAAAATCCCAAAAAATAACAACGGTCGATTGCCGATCGGCCCCAAATTCATCCCCGCCAAATTCAGAAACCAAATCACAATCAAATAACTCAGCGAAACAGTTCCCACCAAGCCAAAAGACAATCCCAATCCCCCAAACAAATGACCCGGTTTGTGCAAATAGTGCGTCGTAGCTAACACCGTCAACAAATCAATAAAACCCCGCGCATAACGTTCCCAACCATAATTAGATTTTCCATGTTTTCGCGGATGGTGTTCGACGACTACTTCACCAATTTTAAAACCTAAATTGTTTGCTAAAGCGGGAATGTAGCGGTGCAATTCCCCGTACAATTTAATCGACTGCAAAACTTCCCGGCGATAAGCTTTGAAACCGCAATTCATGTCGTGCATTTCTACCCCAGTCATCAAACACGCAACGGCATTAAACAGCTTGGAAGGTAAGGTTTTAGAAAGCGGGTCGTTCCGCTGTTTGCGCCAACCGGAAACTAAATCGAATCCCAATTCTAAACTATCTAAAAATTTGGGAATCTCGGCTGGGTCGTCCTGCAAATCGGCATCGAGAGTAAAGATAATTATTCCTGCTGCATTGCGAAATCCTGCTGAAAGTGCGGCGGATTTGCCAAAGTTGCGGCGCATTTTTATGGCCTTAATTAGTTTGGGATGTTGGCTGGCTAAATCTGCGATTTCTCGCCAAGAAGCATCGCGGCTGCCGTCGTCTATGAAAATGACTTCGTAACTGTCAATTCCGGTTTGGGACATGACAATTTTTATTTTTTTAAAGAGCAATTTGATCGTTGCTTCTTCGTTGTGAACGGGGATTACGAAACTGAGGTCTTTTGGCATAAAGCTATTCTATTTCATTTGTGTTGTAAATGAGATTTTTTTATTAACCGCAGAGGGCGCAGAGGGCGCAGAGAATCAGAAAGAGAGGTGTTTTAGTTTTTATCGAGAACTTGGGAGTTTCGCAAAGCTACCCAGCCTTGACGGTTTTTAAATGAGGCATAGGCTGTCAATAATGTATCTGTTGGCGATGTTTGAACGTATCCTCTCCAAGCTGCGAATTCGTAGGAAGGGCCAAACAATTTAACTAAGTCGGGACGCGGAAATCCTGACATTGCGAAACCTCGAACGACATTTTCTTGGTTGAGAATGGCAATACATTTTACATTGTTTTCGGGGTTTCCCACCCAGCCAATTACTCTGGCTGCTTGAGGCGCGAGGGTAGTTATTGTATCAAAATATCCGGGTACTCCGTCTTTGGGTGCTGAAAGTAAATTGGGATCGATTTTTGTGTCTAATGCTGCACAGAAATTGTGTTTTTTGATGTTTCGATTGAATGGTACTAAGTTGTTAGTTTTTAAAGCATCGATTAATCCGACAAATGCGGCAGGTTTGTTGCCTACTTTGTCTTTAATTAATGTTACGTCGGTGATGCCTAATTGCAATGAAAGTGATACTAATGGTTGATAGGTTGCTCTGCGGGCGATCGCCATTGCAGTTTCGCCTCCCACCCCGTACATTAAAATAACGGCGGCTGTGGTGACTGCAAACAGCGGTATCAGCCAACCTTGGATTCTCGGTGCCGGCTGAAACTCCCGCACGCACAAGACTGCGAGAACAATTGTACTCATCCAAAACAAGGCGGGGAGTGTCGCGTAGCGGGAAGCGGTGGCCTGTTCGAGGCCAAATCCCGATCGGCTAACAGCGGCCATTAACGCCGTTTGCAGCGCGTACAATTGAATTGACAGCCAAGGCAGCCAATTTAGGCGATCTACTTTTTTTACAAATAGCCAATAACTGATAAAACCCGTTACAGAAATCAAGCCAATTATACCAAAAATTGATGCGACAATCACATCTTCGCTAAAAATCCCACCGAGATAAATCGGAATATATTCGAGAGCTTTGAGCGGGTTAACTTTAGTTAAAGAAGGGTGATTTGCTGGAGTTTTATAAGTTAAGAAATAAAGACCAACCACTGCAATCGAAGCACCGAAATACCAATAAGTTATTCGCCGAGGAAACCGCAGCACAACCGCAGCAGCACACAATATCGGCCACAAACCCAAAGGAGTGCTGTAACTAATGCAGCCGAAAATTCCAAATACAATACTTCCAATTACCCAGTTATTTGGTTTCCATCCCTCGTTTCCAGGCTCTGCATGGGAATGAATATTTAGGATTTCCGCCTCTTTTTTATCTGACAAAAACTTTGCATAAAATTGCAAACAAAATATCGAACAAATTACAAATAAATTAGCAATTATCCAGTGAACACCGCTGAATCCCCGCATCCAATTGTGAGCCGCCGCCGGAGTAAAAGTAAAAATAGAAATACTAAGTACAATCAAGATAAACAGCAGAGGATCGCGCCTCAATTTTAATGGCAACAAAGCAATTAGTACGTGGCACTGAATCAAAGCTAAAAACCACGCAACTAAGCACAAACCAATATTTGAACCTTTGGTGACAGTGATATTCAAGGCATAGATAATTGCCGGAATGAAGACAAAATGCTCGTTTGCCCGAAATATCCAATTAAACGGATTTGTCGAAAAACCATCTACTGAATAAAAATTCCATGTCATCCACCAATAATCAAAATTAGACAAGTCTCCCGCTTGCGATATCAGGTACAAAATATAGGAGGCTGGTATCAAAATCGCGATAACTGATGCCGCAATTAAAATAGATTTTTGTTTTAATTTCATGGATTTGGGGAAGATGTTTAATTGATGGGCAGGTTTTGCTAGATCCCCCCTAACCCCCCTTAAAAAAGGGGGAACAAGAAAGCTCTCAAAGTCAACCCCTACTCCCCTTTTTAAGGGGGATTTAGGGGGATCTCCGGGGAATAAACAGAACCCCACAGATACAAACTAAACGTAGTAAAGCTTATAACAGATAATTTCTGAACAAAACCCGCCCTCACGTTTTGATGTTTACTCAATTTTTCACTTCATTTCTTTTGCCAGCATTTGTCTGAGTCCTTGCCGCCAGTGGGGAGGATGCGCGCCCAGAAGTGCTGATATTTTTACCGTAGAGAGAACCGAAAAAGCGGGACGTTTTGCGGGTGTTGGATACTCGGCGGTGGTGATGGGAATTACGCGCTTGATTTTGAGGGGAAAGCCGAGTTTTTCTGCTTCTTCAAAAATGGCGATCGCAAAATCGTACCAACTACAAACACCGCTGTTAGTATAGTGGTAAGTTCCAAAAGTTTCTGGCCCTAGATTCGGGATAATTTTGGCAGTCGCCGCCCCCAAATCGCCTGTCCAAGTTGGACTGCCGATCTGATCTGCTACTACTCGAATTTCTTCTCTATCCTTTCCCAACCTCAGCATAGTTTTGACAAAATTACCTTTGCCGCCGTTGCCGTAAACCCACGCGGTTCTAATAATAATATGTCGGTTTCCCGCTTGCCGAATTGCTTCCTCCCCTGCTAATTTTGACTTCCCGTAA
>NZ_JBARVX010000519.1:0-9265 GCF_049646505.1 Microcoleus sp. | reverse complement strand
GTCTACTCAACTATACGAGAAATTCATTCAAAAGGTAATTATTTTAGGTAAACAAAAGGAATTCTCATTAACCTCTTCGATCGACAACTATTTAATGATGAATTATCGGCTTAAATTAGAACGAATCGATAAACTAAAAGCTTGGCTAGATGGGTTTAGACCGTTCGATTCCACCCTCGTCACCGAACTCAAAAAGCTCTATGATGTTCGCTTTACTTATAACTCAAATGCCATTGAGGGTAATACTTTAACCCAAAGTGAAACGGAATTAGTTTTAACGAAGGGCATTACTGTGGGGGGCAAAACCCTTGACGAACATTTAGAAGTTATTGGACATAAGGAGGCGATCGATTATATTGAAAATTTAGCCCAAAGGGATACGGAGATTAATGAATGGGAAATTAAGCAAATTCACAATCTTATTCTCCGCAAAATTAACCCGGAGGAAGCGGGTAGTTATCGCACTCTGGATGTAATGGCGGCAGGAACTAATTATCGTTATCCTCCCCATTATTTACTATCTCAATTAATGGGGGATTTTGCGATATGGCTCAACTCGGAATCTGCTTTAAGGCTCCATCCAGTCGAATATGTAAGTATCGCTCATTATCGTTTTGTTTCTATCCATCCTTTTCGGGATGGGAATGGTCGAACGGCCAGATTATTAATGAATTTACTCTTAATCCGTGCAGGCTATCCGATTGTGGTGATTGACAACCAAATCCGCAATGATTATATTAATGCTTTAGCCTACGGGCAACAAAACCAAGATGATTTAAGCCAGCTTTTTGCATTGATTTTTGATGCTACGATTAGTTCGCTTGTGGAAGTTTTAAGATTATTGGTGACTGCAAGTAGCAGCAGGGGAAAGGGACAGGCTTTTTATCAGGAGATTACTGATTTTCTCGATCGCAGCGGTGGTTTAGGGAATGGGGAATAGGTAATGGTAGGATGTTAAACAAAAATGTTCCTGCGTACCAACGCTATCTCGTAAACGCTGCCTGACTTGGGAGATGGTTCGGAATCTCGATCGAGAATTAAGGATTCCGGTGGATAAATATCGGGCTACATTACCAACACTAATTGCTGCTTTATTCTACGATTTATTAACAGATAAAAAAATCAAAATCCCTTGAATCGGTGAAAAACGGGAACGGGAATTGCGATGTCCTACAGCTAGGACTTGATATGATATCTACGAGCCAGCCATCTGGTTGAGCCAACAATCCCCGTACCTTGATAGTCGGGGAGTGTCAACAACAACTATTAAGGCAACTCAACCGAATTCGGTTTAGCAATGTGAGGCAAACCCCAGCCTAATTTTTCCCGCAAAATGTGGAAAAACTCAAAAGATTTTATCCGAACAAAGCGGGCGAGGTACGGCGATCGCTCGACTTGCACCCAATCCTCCGGCAGAACATAACATCCGCCGTTCCCGTCTACCACCATTACCATGCGGTTTGGACTCGCCGGCAAAATCTTGACCGGTTCGGTGTTGGAAAACACTAAAGATCGCGAAGCCATTGAATGCGGGCAAATAGGCAGCAATTGCAGCACCGGTATTCCGGGAATAATTACAGGCCCGCCGGCAGAAAGGGCGTAAGCTGTCGATCCTGTCGGAGTCGAGATAATTACTCCATCTGCAGCAATGTCAATAGAGGCGTGATTCCCGATCGCCACTTCAAGATGACACATACAAGTCAGCGGTTCGCGGTGCAGCACCATTTCATTGAGACAAAGGGCTTCCCAGAGGCAGTCATTTTCCCGAAACAGCCGCACGGCCAACATCGATCTTTCTTCTATTTCGTATTCTCCGGCGATCGCCCTTTCCAAAGCTTGCGGGAGCAAGTTCAGGTAAGTTTCTGTCAAAAAGCCCATGTGACCGGTATTGACAGTCAGCAGCGGCACTCCGATGGGAGCAACTTGGCGAAATGCAGACAGCACCGTACCGTCGCCGCCCAAAACCACTGCAAACTCCATGTCGCTGTCAAAACCGGGGGGGACGAGTTGGTCGATCGGAGTGTGGCAGATCGGGCGATCGGGGCTAGAATAGCCCAGAATTCCCCCGGAACCAGAAACCGAGCAGACCTCCCAGCCGCGGGCAGTCAGCTTGTCTTTCAACTCTGCAGCGATGCGACAAGCCACAGGTTTAACATCGTTGTATATAATTCCAGCTTTCGGCACTTTAAAAAGTAAAGGGCATCTTTTGTTTACTCCGTTTTTTAGTTTTAAGCTGCTCGTACTCTATTTCCTTGAGCTTCTTCAGAATCAGATTAAAGTATTCTTCGAGATAAGACTCCAAAGTAGTAGTTTCTTTAGGGTCGATTCCGAAGACACTGTAAACGTCATCCATCGGAGCTTTCAAGGGTTTTCCGGCGGCCAAAACTTCTGAAAAAGCCAATCTGTCAGCTACGTTCCAACTCCACTGAAAGAACTTAGCAAGTTGACGGGTGGCTTGCAACAAGGCATCTGGGGTGCGCGTAATTTTCGCTTGCTTCCCAGAAAGCCGCTCGCACAACCGCACGATTTCTTCAGCATCCCAAGCTCGATTTCCCACTACCGGAAAGGTTTTTTTCTCGGTTTCGGGAACCGAAAGCGCCCGGACGGCAAACTTCGCAACGTCCTGAGTGTTCATGTAGGCAAGAGCTGACGGCTTGTTGGGCAGCCAAACTGCCTGATTGTCCAAAATCGGCATTGCGTACAAGTTCACCAGTCCTTGCAAAAAGCCGCAAGGTCTCAAGATTGTGTAATCTAGACCGGATTCTGCTAAAAACAGCTCTGTACAGCGCTTGATTTCCAACAACGGGACTTGCGGATACTTCTCGGCATCGAGAAAGGAAAAGAAGATGTAACGTTTGATGCCTGCTGCTGCTGCTGCTTGGATCAGCGATACTTTTCCATCCCAGTCTACTCTTTTGATGCTGACAGAATCGCCTGCACTGGCTGTTGCTGCATCGATGATAGCACTGACACCTTCTAGTGCAGGAATCAGGGTGTCGGGCTGGCAAAGGTTCCCCGGTACCAGTTCGGCGCCCCATTCTTTCAAAAATGCAGCTTTTCTGTAATTTCTAACTAAACAGCGCACCTGGTAGCCCTCGTCTAGGGCGCGGCGGGCTATTTGGCGGCCGAGAGTGCCGGTGGCACCTACAATCAATAAAGTCATCTAGGGATTTATTTATGAATCTTAAACTTTCTATACAATAGTATCAGGTCTTTCTCAGTTTTTTATAAAAACTTAACAAAAACCTGAAATCGTCTCATTTAACGATCGGTATCCGGCAGGCGAGAGAGTCCCAGAGTCCCAGAGTCCGAGAGTTTTAGAGAAAGTGTTGCGTATTTATCGACGAATAAAAATTTTGCTTGTGGCTTTGATACTGATGTCTTGGTAACGATATGTTTTAATCACTCAGGACTCTGACAATAAATTTGAATAAACCGGGTTTTTCTAATCTTGCCAACGATCGTGCACGATTTTTATTGTAAAAAAACCCGGTTGCGGCGCTCGGTACGATCGCCTATTCTTCGCCGCCTTGGAGTTTGAGCAGCAGGAAGCCTCCACCGATACCGACGAAAATTAGGGAAAATGATAAAAAGGCTGCGCTGATAAATTCAGGGTTCATGTGTTTTAGAGTTCCTTGACGATCGCAAATTAAATAAACATACTTTAACACTCTCGGCTTTGTTAGAGACGGAGATTCTCAATCCCTTGATTCACCGGAAAATTAGCTATCTCTTGCGAGCAATTTCCGAACAGTTCGATTCTACCCAAGTCACAACCAAACAGTCGAGTTTAGA
Organism: Microcoleus sp.; assembly: GCF_049646505.1. Lineage (GTDB taxonomy): Bacteria > Cyanobacteriota > Cyanobacteriia > Cyanobacteriales > Microcoleaceae > Microcoleus. The sequence goes on along the minus strand of NZ_JBARVX010000519.1, from coordinate 5,470 downwards.
CAATCTTTGCCGGTTCATCAGAATCAAGCTTACTAGGATACTGGCCTAGAGTTTGGGCGTGTCCCACCCTACTTTTTGAGGGAAAATTTGAGTTTTGCTGGTTTCTGGGTCAAGTTTCGCCGTACTGTTTTGAGAGCGGCTGGGTATCTCACTTGAGATTGCTACTTCTGGTTGACCAATTGTTCCACTTGCCGATCGCGCTTTAACGTATCAACGGTGTTATGGCCTGTGTCATTGTGGTATTTTACTGTATCAAGTTACTTAGATCAACGATCGCCATCCAAAAACTTACCAGAAACTGTCAAGCCTGGTGCTGGCTTTCATCCCGGCGCGGCATTCGCCGGATTTTCGGCATTTTTCGGAGAATTTTGGGAAATTAGCTACCTAAATGGTAAAATTTCATTCGTTGGGGAAATTCCTGTATTTTGTGGGAGAAAACTGCCTTGAGTCTGGATCGGGAATCAAAACTAGCTGTAACTCTGGGAGATCCGGCGGGAATAGGCCCGGAAGTGATTCTCAAGGCCTTGGCAGATCCCGCTGCAGCTTTGACGGTGACGGTTTTCGGTTCGCGGGCAATTTTGCAGCAAACTTACGACGGGTGGCGATCCGGGCATCCTGCTGCGGCATCTTTGGCAAATCCCGAAACATTAAACATTATTGATATAGAACCAGACAGCAAATGGGGTGCCATTGTCCCCGGTGTCGGAAGTGCAGCTAGCGGGGCGGCTAGCTTTGCGTATATGGAAAGGGCGATCGCCCGTACCCTTGCAGGCGAATTTGGGGCGATCGTTACCGGGCCAATTTCCAAAACTTGCTGGCAGGCTGCAGGTTACAACTATCCCGGACAAACAGAACTCCTGGCCGAAAAAGCCAAATCGCAGCGCTTCGGAATGCTGTTTGCCGCCACATCTCCTCACAGCGGTTGGACGCTGGTAACTTTACTCGCTACCACACATATTTCCCTGCGTCAAGTACCCGATGCTTTGACTCCAGAATTGTTGAGCGAAAAACTAGAATTGCTGATAGAGTGTTTGCGGGAAGATTTTGGGCTAGAAAAACCAAAAATTGCGATTTCTGGCTTAAATCCTCACAGCGGGGAAAACGGCAAACTGGGAAAGGAAGAGCAAGACTGGATGATACCTTGGTTAGAAACGCAGCGCGATCGCTTTCCTCAAGTGCAGTTAGACGGGCCAGTACCCCCGGATACTCTGTGGGTAAAACCGGCTAAAGTTTGGTACGGCTTAGCCAAAGAAGCTCACGACGGTTACTTGGCAATGTACCACGACCAAGGGTTGATTCCAGTAAAATTGATGGCTTTCGACAAAGCAGTCAATACAACAATTGGTTTGCCCTTTGTCCGCACATCTCCAGATCACGGCACAGCTTTTGATATTGTAGGTCAAGGGATTGCCGATGCCTCCAGCATGAAAGCAGCATTGCAGTTGGCGGCCGAGTTGGCCCGTCGCAGAACAGCAGTTAAGATAGGCCGATAGGCGCGAGATCGCCTGATACTGCGAAAAATTGTGTTATATCGCGTCCAGTCGATTACCCCTAATATTGTAGGGGCGGGTTCACCAAAAATATTTGCCAACAATCTGCAATCTCAAAAACCCGCCCTTTTAATCTCTGTCAATCGACCGGACTTGATATCATTCCGATTAGACAAATCCTCAAAAGCCTGCAAACAGCAGGTATCCTGCCGGTTCCACAAGAATTATTGGAGATGTCTATTGATTTTCGCAGTAGTGAGGCGACAAGCCAACAGGTCATTTTTGGCGATCGGTTAAAATCAGATTTTGGTAACAAAGTATGGCAGCATCTAATGAGAATTCAGGCAAAATATATCAGTCAGAAAAAGAGAGTTCTGAGGGAAGTCTGGCAATTCCTAACGCTGGCGAGCAACTTCAGGAATTGCTAACTATACTGACTGAATTGCAGTTATTAAAAAAATCAAAAAAGGGGTTTACAGAGCTGAAATTACCGCCTTCGCAACAGCCTGTCGAGCGATTTGAGGAGGAAAAAAATCGGCGCACTAGGTTGTCTTTTGTGATCGAATCATCGGCGATCGTACCCGAAGTATTGACTAACAATGAAGAGATACCATCTCAAAGCATACAAAATAATCAAGAGTCCGGTTTATCAACTAGCGCGAATTCAGCAAACAATTATGGACTGTCGGAGGAAGAATTAGAACAAGCAGCGCAGCAACTCAAGCAGTTGCAGCAATTGGTGTTTGAAAGGGATGTGCCGGAATTGTACAGTCATGTTTTGAACTCCGAACAAAAGTTAGAAAATTTTCATAAGCTGATGTCTGAACCGCAGGAGTTGATAAATTTAATCAAACCGTTAATTCCTGGGTTAGTGAAAGAAGAAGTTGAGGGGTTGAAGTCGGAATTGAAAAAGGCGATCGAACTCACCAGCAACGAGCGAGTTAATCCCCTCGAATTCCAGGCAAAATTAGCGGATTTGGAAAATCAAATTGCTAGCTTCAACTACCAGCAGCTACCGAATCTCGAACAGTCGATCGAACGGCTGATGCCGGTGGTGAGCGATCTGCTCAACCGTCGGGTAGAGGAGTCTAAGTTAGAAGTAGCTTCGGCGATCGCACCGACAGTCAATCAAGTAATTCAGAATCAAAACGGACTGGAAGAAAAAGTAGTAATAATTGAAGATAAACTGGCGAACATTCAGCAGCGTTCCCAGCAGCAACCGGAAGATTTAGTCAAGCAGCTAGTGCCGGTAGTTAGCGATTTGCTGAACCGCAAAATTAGTGAATTAAAGTTAGAGGTTGTCGAAGCTGTCGCGCCGTCGGTACAGGTAAGAATAGCTTGGGTAGAAATAGAAGAAAAAGTATTGAGCATCATCGAGCGCCGGCTGGCGGAACAACAGTCGCCTATTCAGAAGCCAGAAGAGATAATGGCGGTGCTGATGCCAGCAATAACTGATTTGCTGAACCGTAAAATCGATGAATCAAAATTAGAGGTGGCTGCGGCGATCGAACCTTTGATAGAATCAGCAATTCTGCAAAGAGAATTTCAAGGAAAATTGAGCGGCGTAGAAAGTCGATTAAACAATCTTCAGCGACAGCAAAAGTCTCAGCCGGAAGAAATTATGGCGCGGTTGATGCCGTTAATGATTGAGTCGCTGAACCGGAAAATTGACGAGACAAAGTTAGAAGTCAGAGATGCGATCGCCCCGGCTGTCAACACTGCCATTCAAAACAGCGGTATTGCGGCACAAATCTTGAAAAATGAAAGTAAGATTGTTGAAGTTCAGCAGCAAGTTTTAGCTGAGATAGAAGGGTTGATGGCAAGTATTATGCCCGCAATCGTAGAGATGCTGTCTGGAAGCCTTCGGGAAGCGAAGCTAGAGATAGAATCTGCGATCGCCCCCGCTGTCGATGCCATCCTTCAGAATCAAAGGATCGGTACAAGACTCGCAAATATCGAAGAAAAGATTGTGGCGATCGAACACCGAATTTATGAATCGACAGACTTGTTTACAGATTTACTGAAACCTTTGATTGACGAGCTGATGGTTAGCCATCACGCCCAACTAGAAAAATCTGTCATCGAATCTATTTTACCGTTGTTAGATGAAGTTGTAGGTTATAATTACAAACTCAACGGTAAAGTAGAGGAACTAGAACGCAAAATAACTGAGGTTGAATGGGGAGGCGATCGGGAAGAATTATTGAGCAAAATCAAACTCATATTTCCCGAAATGCTGTTCCAAACAATTAATCAGTCGAGACAATCATTTACAGAAAGCATAACTCCGATAATTGATGAAGTAATTAATACCAAAACCAGAGATAACAGGCAATCGATGGGAGTAGCGATCGCGCCGGCTATTCCTGCGGGAATCACCCACACAATCAGTGAATCGCCCGATGAAATTGCAATGGCGATCGCGCCGGAAATGGCCTCTGCTATCAAACAGCAAATTCATCTCAAGCCAGAAGCGATGTCGGATGCACTTTATCCGATCGTCGGCGGCACAATTTTAAAATATATCGCAGAGACGATGCGGCAGATTAATGAAAAAGTCGAATCATCTTTAAGTCCCGAGGGAATTAGTCGCAAAATTAAAGCCAAATTACAGGGAGTTTCTGAAGCAGAATTGCTGATGAAAGAAACAACACCGCTGACTGTTAAAGCTGTTTTTTTAATTCAAACAGCATCGGGATTAGTAATTTCAGCAGTGCAGCATTCTGAACGCGAACAGCTAGAATCAGACATGGTAGCGGGGATGCTGACTGCTATTCGCGCTTTTGTCAACGATTGTATCTCTCAGTCGGGAAATATTGCCGAGATTGATGCCATAGAATACGGCACATCTACAATTGTATTGGAAGTTGCGGGATCGTGTTATTTGGCAGTAGTAATGCAAGGAGAAACCCGGCAGTGGTTTAAGTACAAAATGCGAGCAATTTTCAAAAAAATTGTTCAAGAATACGGAGATATAATCCAATCATTTAACGGCGATCCAACTGCGGTGCCTGCAGAAGTAAACTCGAACTTGCAAAAGTTAATTGAGACAGATAACATAAAAACTAAATCTCCCAAACAGCCGATTTTACCAATTATCGGTTTGGCTGCGTTAGGTTTAGTTGGTATACCTTGGGGAATTCATCAATACCGCAGCTCAATTGCAGCGAGTATAGAAGCAGATACAAATTTAGCTTTACAATCTGCTCCGGAGTTGTCGGTTTATCGCCTTGCGGCAGATGTTAAAAATCGAGTTTTGGAAATTTCGGGACGAGTACCGAATCAAAAGCTGCGATCGCAAGCGGAAAAAATAGCTCAACAAACTGCTCCCAAATTAACAATTGACAATAAAATTATCGCCGTTGAAGTACCTCCCGATCCAGTCTTAGCTGCGGCCGATGTCAAACGCACTGTGGAGCTTTTGAATAAACTAGAAAGCATTAATATTTCGGCTCGCTATGCAGAGGGAAAAGTCGCCGTTGCAGGTAGCGTGAGCAAGGCTGCAGATGCTGAGAAAATAACTCAAGCTTTTGAAAAAATTCCGGGGGTTAAGTCTGTAACAAATACAGTGCAAACAGGCTCTAAACCGCTGTCAAAGGCAATGGCAATTCGCCTTTATTTCGGTGTGGGTTCGGCAGTTTTGCCGCCAAAAGACATAACACAAAAGCTAAATAAAGTCAAGGAATTTATGGAGAAAAACAGCACGAAGAATTTTAGGATTATTGGCTACAGCGATTTTAAAAGCAGTCCGGCGGAAAATCAAAAATTGGCACTGGAAAGGGCGATCAATGTGAAAGCGTCTCTGGTTAAACAAGGGATAAATGGTAACAGAATACAGGTTGCTTCTACTAAGGGCCGTCCTGAAGGTGTGGAGGCTAATCAACCGCTGTGGCTGAGTCGATTAGTAGTATTTGAGGTGGTAAATTAAATTTGGGAATTGGGAATTGGGAATTGGGAATTGGGAATTGGGAATTGGGCAT
>NZ_JBARVX010000518.1:0-12381 GCF_049646505.1 Microcoleus sp. | reverse complement strand
ACTATAAATATTAAAATCTATAGGATGGGGATGCGGGTATCGATCGCCAGTCTAAGCGAATAAGTGCGATCGACCTCTCCCCATGCCCGTAGCAGTTCAGAAAATTCTAGTGTGAGGCTTGTTGTGACCAATAAATTCAGATTGCCAGACGACTTAACAAATACCCTAGCTAAGGATCAGTGGTGGCTGTTCAACAGCGGGCAGACAAACATCGGGGGGAAGACAATTACGTCAAATCCCGGCATTGACTTAAATGTATTGCCTTTGTGGCCTTTCTACACGGGTAAGGGCATCAAAGTAGGTGTCATTGATGATGGTACCGACGGCAACCATGAAGATTTTAAATTGAACTTCATTAAGCGGGATGTGGTAGATACGGACCAGTTGCCAGAGAAGCCAGGTGAAGATGGTGCTCACGGTACTTCAGCAGCGGGAATTATTGCAGCTAACAAAAACAACCTCGGTACAGTGGGAATTGCTTACGAAGCAACGATCGCCAGTTTTAAATTTACCAACGATAGTTCGGGTAACAATAGGGCTCTTGGCAGTTTGCAAGCACAAAATCAATTTGACGTTTCCAGCAATAGCTGGGGCGGCAGCGGTCACTTTGAACCTTCAAGTGGTAATTACGGAAACTCTCGAAATTATATCGCAGACGCTGCCACAGAAGGCCGCAACAAATTGGGTACGGTATTTGTCTGGGCCGGAGGAAACGAACGCACAGAAGTTAACCCAGACCCAAATCTAGCAGCAGCACAGCGGGGGAGAAATGTCAACTCAGCCAATGACGAGAACAGCCGCTATGTAATTGCCGTAGCTGCGATCAATAATCAGGGAGTTGTTGCCTCATACAGCAATCCCGGCGCGCCCCTTCTCGTTTCGGCTTTCGGTGACGATGCAGCAACGATTGCCACGGTCGATCGTACCGGCGGTGACGGCTACAACCCAGAGAACACCCCGAATTTTAAAGACACCAACTACACCAACAGCTTTAACGGCACATCCTCAGCAACGCCAATGGTTTCGGGCGTTGTCGCTTTAATCTTGCAAGCCAATCCCAAACTCGGCTACCGCGACGTTCAGGAAATCCTGGCTTACTCAGCCCGCAAAAACGACCCCAACAATCAAGAAGTTGAGAGCGATAATTATGTATCTGGGAAAATTCCCAAAGATACTTGGGCATTCAATGGTGCGAAAAACTGGAACGGCGGCGGACTGCACGTCAATCACGACTACGGCTTCGGGTTAGTCGATGCCACAGCAGCAGTACGTTTGGCAGAAACTTGGCAATTGCGATCGGGAACTGCCAAAAATGAAGCAGCAACTGCGGCAAATGAGAAAGTTCAAATTGCCCAGTTGACCCTGCCAGAATCGGGGGTAGATATCCCTGACAATAACCCCGCAGGGATCAATCAAACCTTCAAAATTAATCAAGGCATCAACATTGACAAGCTCGAACTAAACTTGAATATTGATCACGGTCAATTTCAAGACTTAGTAGTTAAGCTGACATCTCCCGACAAAACCGAGAGTATCATGCTCGATCGCGCCCCTTACTACACCGAGGTAGGTGAAAAGAAAACGGATAACGGTTTCAAAGGCACAACCATTGACTTTACCTTCAGCAGTTCCCGCAACTGGGGAGAAACTGGCCTTGGCGATTGGACGCTGAACATTTCAGATAATAGCGCCACCAACGACCCAAAAAATACCGGCAACAATATCGGCAAACTCAAAGGCGCAACTTTACGGTTGTACGGCGATGACATCATTACCGACAACACCTACATCTACACCAACGAGTTCGCAAGTTTCACCGATACTGCCCGCAAAACTCTCACCGACACTAACGATGGCAATGACATCATCAACGTTGCGGCCATCACTGACGACGTTATTATCAACCTAGCGCCCGGTTCAACCAGTGACCTACCAGGCCGCACAGTTACAAGCGAAAAACTCGCTCCTCAAAAGCTCACCATCGCCACTGGCAGCATCATCGAAAATGCCTTCGCCGGCGAAGGAAATGACTCAATAGTCGGCAACGAAGCAGCCAACACCCTCTCCGGTGGCCGTGGCAACGACACCCTCGTTGCCGTTGGTGCCGGCGACACCCTGATCGGTGGTGGCGGTAGCGATTCCCTAGTGGGAGGTATCGGAGACACTACTTACATCCTCGATGCCTCGACAGCCGCAGGCAGCAGAATTAAAAATGTTGGTGGTGTCGCCAATAATTTAATCCTCAACAACGCCACCCTGACAAAAACCCTCGCAGCAGGCCAGAACGGGATTGCCAAACAAGGCAACAATTTGCAGATCGACCTCAATAAAGACGGCCAGTTCAAATCGCGCGAAGATTTGACCGTTGAAGACTTTTTCTTGCCTACTAGCGGCAAATTCCAAAACGTCGGCAACCTGCTTGGCGCTGACATTCTGAGCGTTCCCCCAGCCTCGTCAGGGAACAATGTAATTACTGTACCAACTCCAACAACTCCGACTCCGACAACTCCGACTCCAACAACTCCGACTCCGACTCCGGGGATAATATTGGGAACTCCCAACCCAGACGAAATCGAAGGTAGTCCGCAAAACGACACCATTGATGCCCTGGCAAGTGACGATGAAGTTTTCGGTGAAGATGGCAACGACTCCCTCCTCGGCAATACCGGAGATGATTACTTAGATGGTGGTGCCGGAAATGACAGCCTCTTTGGTGGTGAGGGAAATGACTTTCTCGAAGATGGATTAGGCAATAATTTGCTTTCCGGTGGCGACGGCGATGACGAAGTTAACGGCGGAAACGGTGCCGACACCATCACCGGAGATGCCGGCGATGACTTTTTGTTTGGCGACGAAGGTAATGACTCTATTTCTGGGGATATTGGCAACGATGTTGCAGATGGCGGTGACGGCAACGATACCTTAACTGGCGGTGAGGGCAATGACGAACTCAGTGGCGGTGCGGATAATGACAGTATCAACGGCGGCCTTGGAAACGACGAACTCTACGGAGATGACGGCAACGATACGCTAGAAGGCGGTGGCGGTGTAGACAGCCTATTTGGCGGAACTGGCAATGACTTCTACGTGTTAAATTCTACTTCTGCAGGGGGCAGCATTATTGCTGATGATAGTGGCATCGATAGTCTAACGCTCAATGGTGTGACGCTGGCGATCGGCTTGGCCGCCGGTACGGCAGGCGTCACGCGGGGCGGCGAATTCGATACCGACTTGCAAATTGACCTCAACAAAGACGGGATATTTGTACCTGCTGACGACTTGTTGATTTTTGACTTCTTTGGTGAACCAAATCTTGAAAAAGGAGATGGTTTTATCGAAACAGTCGGCAACCTTTCAGGGGACGCGATTCTCAAGAGTTTCCCGCTGAAAGCAACCCCGGGCCCTGATTTCCTTCCAGGTGGCAGTGGCGATGACAACATCGACGGATTGGCCGGTAATGATACGATCGAAGGCAATAAAGGCAATGACTCGCTGTTCGGCAATGCTGGCGATGACTTGTTGGAAGGCGACGAACTCATTACGGTTGCCGACGCAGAAGGTACGGTAATTCTCGGTACGGGGATTGGCAATGACTATCTCGACGGCGGTGATGGTAACGACACTCTAGACGCTGGCGAAGGTAACGATACTTTGTTAGGCGGTGCCGGTGACGACAGTCTATGGGCCTATGAGGGGGATGACATTCTCAATGGAGGAGATGGCAACGATACTCTCGACGGCGGTGATGGTAACGATAGTTTGTTAGGTGGTGCCGGTAATGATTCTCTGTTCGGCGGAGAAGACAATGATACTCTTGACGGCGGCGATGGTGATGATTCCCTTAACGGCGGTTTGGGCAATGATAGTATTGTCGGCGGTGCCGGTATCGATACTGTGTCTTATGCTACTCTGCCGAGTCCCGTCAATATCAATCTCGCGACTGGAATTGCGATCGCCGAAGGTACTGATACTCTCAACGGTATCGAAGTCATCATCGGTACAGCCTTCGCCGATACAATTGTCGGCAGCAGCAGCGATGAAACTTTAATCGGCAACGGCGGCCCAGACATCCTCACCGGTGGAGGTGGCAACGATACCTTTATCCTCGATCCCACAAAATCCGGCGGCAGCAAAATTCAAGCAGGTAGCGGCACTGACAGCCTGGTTCTCACCGATGTTACCGCAGCTTTATCTCTCAGTCCCGGTACGGTTGGAGTCGGCCGCAGCGGTACTAGCTTGTTAGCAGACATCAACAAAGACGGTAAAATCAACGCCGCAGATGATATCGAAATTCTCAATTTCTTCGATTCTGCAACCAGCAGTCTTCCCGGTAGTGGATTTGTGGAAAATGTGGGAGGTTTGTCGGGCAATTCTATTCTCTCTCGCTTTGCTCCACCTCGACCCATACCTCTACCCGCACCCACACCTACACCCACCACTACCCCAACACCTAGCGGCCCCCGAATTTTAACGCCCAGCATTCCGATTCCGATTCCGAATACTACCGTTGATTTGACTTTCAGCACCGGCCCGCTGAACGATTTGTATTACGGCGGTTCCCAAGCTGATGCACTGAACGGTTTAACTGGAAATGATACACTTTTCGGTTTGGATGGCAACGACAACATTGCCGGCGATGACGGTAACGATTCGCTATTGGGCAATGCTGGCAATGACTTTATCGATGGTGGAAATGGCGATGATGTTGTTTACGCAGGTAAAGGCAACGATCGCATTTTAGGCGCAAACGGCAATGATTCGCTGTACGGCAATAAAGGCTTTGATTTTGTTTTGGGAGGCGACGGTAACGATCTAATCTTTGGCGGTAAGGGTGACGATTCTCTCGGCGGCGATGCTGGAGATGACAGCATTTTCGGTCAGTTGGGCAATGATTATTTGCTCGGTGGTAGCGGTAATGATGCTGTTAGCGGCGGCGACGGCGATGATACTTTAGCGGGTATCGATCCGATCGCAACTAATCCCGGATTCGGTGAATTTGATACTTTGACTGGCGGTGCTGGTAATGACCGTTTCTTGCTGGGTGATAGCGATAAAATTTACTACTCTGGTGATGGTAATGCTGTGATTAGTGATTTTAATTCTGCGGATGATGCGATCGTCCTTTCGGGAGTTAAGGACAATTATTCGCTGTCGGTTTCGGGGAATGTGACTAGCATTTTCCTGAAAAAACCCGGTGAGTCGGACGATCTAATTGCTTCTGTCCAAGGGGTGACGGATCTAAATCTCGATCTACCTTATTTCACTTTCATCTAGGTTTGAGCGGATTGTTTACCGCTGATACACGCAGGTGATGCACGCAGAATGGCGCAGATATTGTCACAAAATATCTGCGTTGTTTTGTATCGATACGGTGTTTTAATTGCCAGTTTAGTATTTTTGTGATATGGGTGCGTCGCGGGCGATCGCTCTTAAAGTAGACTTGAGTTGCATCTGTCGGATCTCGATAGAGAAACCGCAGATATCGGACAGATGCAACACCGATTGACGCAGATGATTTCAGGGTATTTTCTGATTTTGGCAATTGCTCGTATAGTGATTTTCTGCGATAAATGCGCGGTGCGATCGCTCTCTACTATAATTGTAATTCTTTGTGCTGTAAGGGATACAAGGCTCGATCGCCCTTTAGGTAATACCATTTTTCTAAAATCGTGCAACACTCTTCGACCCCCCCTAGCCCCCCCGATGCTTTGGGGGGGGACAAGAACACTGTTGCATTCTTTTTTAAAATTGGTATAAGTTCCTAGGGGCGATCGCGCTTTCCCAGCCGTTGAAAAGAGGATTAAGTCGGTGCAAGTTGAACGATCGCACTAAATTTAGATCCTGTCAGGTTAAACAAGCATAATTTTTGCCGGTGCAGATATCTAACCTCAAAGCTCTGAACTTGGTAACGCGCACCAGCCGAGGGGCTAGATCGATTTATTGAAGTTTTTGAATTAAATTTAATGTTTTTTGGTAGCTATCTGTGTTTCCTTGTTGTTGAAACAAGTCTGCGGCTTTTTGGAAATCTTGTACCGCAGCCTGCTTGTCTCCTAAGTCATAGCGGATAACTCCCCGGTTGTAGTAGGCGCGGGCATAGTTGGGGTTAATTTGTACGGCTCGATCGTAGTCGGCAATAGCGCCCTGCTTGTCTCCTAACCTCGATCGGGTAACACCCCGATTGTAGTACGCACTGGTATTGTTGGGGTCAATTTTTAGGGATTGGTCGTAATCGGCCAGAGCGCCTTGTTTGTCTCCTAAGTCATCGCGGGCATTGCCCCGGTTTGTGTAGGCTGCCGCATAGTTGGGGTTAATTTTCAAGGCTCGATCGTAATCGGCGAGAGCAGCCTGCTTGTTTCCTAATATATAGTTAGCATTACCCCGGTCGTTGTAGACACTGGCATTGTTGGGATTGATTTGTACGGCTCGATCGAAATCGGCAATAGCACCTTGATTGTCTCCTAAGCTCGATCGGGTAATGCCCCGGTTCTGGTAAGCACTGGCATTGTTGGGGTTAATTTTCAGCGCTCGATCGAAATCGGCAATAGCACCCTGCCTGTCTCCTAACCTCGATCGGGTAATACCCCGGTTGTAGTAAGCACTGGCATTGTTGGGGTCAAGTTTCAGCGCTCGATCGTAATCGGCAATAGCACCCTGTTTATCTCCTGAATCATCGCGGGCATTACCCCGGCCGATGTACGCAGCAACATAATTAGGATCGAGCTGAATCGATCGATCGTAATCCTCTATAGCACCCCGAAAATCTCCTTTGTCATACTTATCCCCAGCCTGATTGTAAAAATCCTCGGCTGTGAGTTCTGCCGCCACAAGATCCCTCGCCACCTGCACTCCCAAATCCACCCTTGATGAAGCCAACAAACTCAAATTTGGACTGCTCGGAATTTCCCATAAAATTTTGTTGTTTCCCGCATAGCTGGGTTGACAATTTATCAAACTTGGAGTCATCGAAACAACTAACCCCGTCAACAATCCCGTCAATCTTTGGTGATTCATGGTAATCTCCAGATTTCTACAATTTTAAACAACTATTTTGGCATCAATCTGCGGTTTATTTACCCGATCGCCTCCACCAACGTTTTCAAATCCGGCACTTCTAAATCTGGCTGGGCGCTGGCTGGCAGTGTCGCCCCAAATCCTGTTTTGTCGTGCCGCCGATTTACCCAAACTGTTGAGATTCCCATCGATGCGGCCGGTACAATGTCGTGATACAGGCTTTGAGCGACGTGCAGGAGTTTTTCCGGTGCTATGCCCATTGTTTCTAGGGCGATTTCAAAGTTGCGAGTTGACGGTTTGTACGATCGTACTTGTTCCGCCGTAATTACCCAATCGAATTCAACTTTTAAATGTTTGGCAGTACCCGCAAACAAATCGTCATCAATATTGGAAATTACCGCTAGTTTATATTTTTGCTTAAGCCCTAACAAGGCTGCAACTGTATCGGGGAATGGCTGCCAATTATTGACGGAATCAGCCAAAGTTTTGACTTCTGTTTCTGTCGGTTCAAAATTTAATTTTTGACCGATTTTTTTCACTATTTCTTGCAAAATTTTCCGGTATTCGATATAATCGCTTTTATCCTTTTCTAGTTCGGATTCAAATTCCGCAAAAAGCTCTAAAGTTCCGTCATCGCTCAAATCTATCTCGCGGCTTGATAGCAATTGTTTTAAAACTGGCAATATCCCCCTTTCCCAATCTATGAGAGTGCCGTAGCAGTCAAAACTTACAACTTCAAATTGATTGAAATCTAACACTTGTCATCGCTCCTTTTCTACGGTTGATATTCAGCAATAATTTCAATTTTTCCGACAATATTGCGATTGAATTCTGCCAACTCTTCTGCCGGAATCCAATATTCTTGGTGAATCGAACTGCCGACAGTTTGCACGGGATATTTTTTTAAGAATTCAGCCAAAACTCGAAACTTTGTTACATAGCCAAAATATCCCGATGCTGCATCTTTGGTATTCCAATCTCGCGCGATTTGTACGGCGTAGGCTTTGTGCAGTACGGGATAAAAAATTGGCTGAAAGGATAAGCGCGGCGGAAATGCCAGAAAATCGCTTTCTTTAATCAGTTCCATTTCTTTTTTACCGACGGCTCGGAACAGCGTTACTGTCTCTGCATCCGACATATTGATATTTTTAAACCAAGCTTTCCAACCGTCCCAATTGTGAACTATTTTAGCCAATTCAGCGTAACCGAGGGCACGGGGATGAGAACCGTCATTTTGAGCAAGTTCTTGCAGCCAAATTTCTGATTTTTGCAGCGGGGTGCAAACATCTAGATAAGGCACTTCTAATTCGCTGCAAACTTTAGAAAACTGTTCGGATAAGTTGGCAATCCGGCTTGTGCGATCGGCATCGATAACTGGCGGCGGCCCTATCATTAATACTGGCAATAGTTTTTTGGCTGACGCGAGAATATAGCGGGCATTTTCAATTGATTTTTCAACTTCTATGCGAATTTTTTCGTTTTCAAAGTGAGTGTCGTTGACGCCAAAGGAAAATACTATTCTGCCGTCGCAGTAGTGAGGCAATCGGCAAGAAACTTCGCTGAACCAGCGAGTTTCTATATCGGTACTGGTTTCTCCCCTTATGCCTAAATTGTAGTAGGTAATATCGCGTCCTTGTCCGCCAGCGGCCGCACAAATCCGTCCTGTCCAACCGAGACATTTTGGATCGCAAGTACCGTTTACAAAAGAATCGCCGATAAAACAAATACGCATATTATGTGGGGGATTGGGAATTGGGAATTGGGAATTGGGAATTGGGAATTGGTGACTGTTGACTGTTAACTGTTGACTGTTAACTGATGATTGATGACAACTAACAACTAACAACTAACAACTAACAACTGACTACTGCCAACTGCCAACTGCCAACTGCCAACTGCCAACTGCCAACTGCCAACTGACTTTATTTTTTGCCGATAACTGACAATCCGTCTACAATTAAAGATGGTGTGTGGCAAGAACCGTTCCACTCGGAGTCTCCTCCCAATTCTACTAATTGTTTGAGGACGCTGTAGACGTTGCCTGCTACCATTGTATCTTTGATTCTGCCGACTATTTGACCTTTTTTGACTCGGTAGCCGAGATCGACGTTAATGGAAAAGTCGCCGGAGATTCCGGCGCTGCCGCCGAGCGTTTGATCGACTACAATTCCGTCGTCTAATTTAGCGATTAAGTCGATTAATGAAAGGGAACCTGGTTTAATCAAAACATTGAACAAACTCGGCGTGGGATAGCTTCCCAAACCGGGGCGAAATCCGTTGCCGGTGGTGCCGCTGCCCAAGGCTCGACCGGTGGTGCGATCGGTATAAAATAGCTGCAATACTCCGCTGTTGATAAAGACGATCGCCCGAGTGGGAGTGCCTTCGTCGTCAAAAGGACAGCTATAGGGCCCGATATCCGGCTGCTGCGAAAGGGTGACAAGGGGCGATGTCACTTGTTGGCCGAGCCTGTCGCTCCAAGGCGAAGCGCCTTCTAGTACCTGTTTGCCGTTCAACGCCGCACAGACAGTCCCCCACAGCAAATCGGCGGCTTTGGCTGTAAACAGCACCGGCACGCGCCCCGTGGCGGGAGCAACATTATCTTTCGCCCATTCCAACCGCTGCAAAACCCGCTTGGCGCTAGTGTTTAAGTCGAGGGTGCCGCGTTCGGTTTCGCCTTCCCAAATGTTGAGGAAATCTTCGCCCCGCACTAATTCTGCTGACAAGTAACCGCTGAGGGTGGTGTCGGTGTGGCTGCAATCCAAGCCTAGGGTGTTCAGCAAGCGGGTGCTTTCGATTTCGCAGTCGAGCTCGGCGGTGCAGAGGCTTTCGGGATAGGCTTCGCGGACGATCGCGATCGCCTCTTTTCCCCAGTTTACTAGCTGCCCAGCCGGCACCGACACTCCGAGATCGGGATAAACAACTTTTTCACCGGCGCCGAGTTCGATCGTTTCCGGTTCGTTTAGTTGCGAAAGCGCGATCGCCCGATCGACCAAAATCTGCGGTTCCACTGGCCCGTAGGCCACCGCCAAACCCGGCCGCCCGTCCCGCCACAGCCGCAGAGCAATGCCTTCTGCTTGGGCGGTTTCTAGCTGTTTGAGGCGGTTTGCTTCAAAAAATACCGGCCGCGAGAGCGATTGCGATTCCAATACCTCAGCAGCTTCGGCACCTGCTTTGGTTGCTAATTCTAGCAGTTGTTCTGCTGATTGGTGATTGGTCATTTTTGTAGTTGGTAGTTGGCAGTTGGCGGTTGGCAGTTGGCGGTTGGCAGTTGGCGGTTGGCAGTTGGTTATTGGTTATTGGTTATTGGTTATTGGTTATTTGTTATTGGTTATTTGTTATTGGTTATTGGTTGTTGGTTGCAAATTTCCAATTTTCGATTCTTAATTTCCACTAACAACTAACAACTAACAACTAACAACCAACAACCAACCACTAACAACTAACAACTAACCACTAACCACTAACAACTGACTAAAGACTTAGTTCGTGCAGCAGCCAAAATCCGGCGAAGGATTCCGATTGTGGATTTGACTGAATTGCTAAAAAATGTACTTTTTTTGCTTGTTTTTTCGCTGCTTCAAATCCTTTTGCTTCCCTCTCAGTTGCTGCGTCTTTGAGATTAGCTAAAATCCAGCGATCGTTAGCTCCCGTATCTAATACCAGCCTAGCTGGCGGGCCGCTCTCAAATTTGATAAAAGCCAACTCCAAACCCGACATCCAACCAGCCAAAGCTGTTGCTCTCGACGAATAGACGATCAGCCCTGGAATTTGCGTTTCAGGCGGCAGCTTTGTCATCGGTAGCCCGAAAGCTTCGCCAAATCCGATATCCCACTCGGACATTTCGTCAAAAGCTGCGATCGGCAAACTCACAAACGCCCATTTTTCGCCGATTAAAGCGTCCGGCAGCGCCACGGGCGTTTCGGGTACAAATTGAACGCTCGGGTTCACAACCGGTTGATAGCCCGGTTCGGCGGGATAAACGTCTTGCATCCGTTCTTCCACCCACAGGTTAAGGGCGAGGGTGCGGCGGCTGGAGGCTGCGGGAATATTCAACTCCTCGCAGGCTTTGGTAATCATGTTTGCCATTTGGCGGCGGAAAAAGCGAATTTTTTCGGGGCGTTTCGGTGCTGCGGCGATCGCATCTTTAATCGCGCCAGCCAGCCACAGGGAATTCACGGTTGTACTCGGGCAAAATTGCGAGTAGCGAAACAGAGATTCTGCCTTGTCGCTTACATTCAGCGGGCTTTCGCAAATCAACACTTCCCATTTCTTTTTTCCTCGCTCGTCTATAATTGGACGGCTGTAAAAGTCAAGTTCCCAAATAGTAGCCATGCCGCGCTGTTAAAAATTAATCCTTTCTCATACTACCCGACAGCGGACTCGTTTCTGATGAGCGATCGTTTAAGACTGATTTTCTCGCAGCGGGCGATCGTACTTTCCCAAAAATTGCCACTCTCGCTTGCAGCTTCCCCTATAATTTTCCGCAGCACACAATCGGACACATTAGCAACGTCTAGCACAACTATGCCGCAGCAATCTCCCCACCCGCAATATTTGTTAAACTTGTGGAACCAGGGGAAAACCAACAGTATAGCTTGATTCCATGAGGCAAATCATTCTCGAAAAGATTGTTTCAACTTTACAACCTTTAGATTTTATTTTAGCTTTGTGGCAAGGAGGTTCAGCAGCCCACGGATACACCGACGAATGGTCAGACATCGACATTGCAGTTGTCGTTGCAGATAACTGCGTCGAAGAAACCTTTGAAATTGTCGAAAAAGCCCTCGCACAAATTAGCGAAATAGAACTCAAGTATCGAGTTCCAGAACCCGCTTGGCACGGTCAATCGCAGTGCTTCTGGAGGCTGAAAGAAACCCCGCAATTCTTGCTAATTGATTTTGCCGTTTTCCGGCGCAGCAGCCCCAACGAATTTCTCGAAATCGAGAGACACGGAAAAGTCCCGATCGCCTTTGACAAAGCTAATATAATTGTACCCGCTCATTTGGATACAAACCAGCATTTTGCCCAAATGCAAGCCAGATTCAACGAAATAAAAATCCGTTTCGATTTGCTGCAACCTCTGGTAAAAAAAGAGATTTATCGCGAACATTTAGTAGATGCGATCGGCAACTATCACAATTGGACGCTTCTACCCTTAATCGAACTGTTGGGCATGATTTACCGTCCCCACAGATACGACTTTCAACTCAAATATTTTAGTCGCGATTTTCCGCCCCAAATAGTCGATCGCACCGCACCGCTTTTCTGCATTACCAATCTAGAAGATTTAGCAGCAAAACACCAAACAGCAGAGGCGATTTTTGCCGAAACCTTACCGCTTGCAGAAAAGCTGATGCAAAACCATCCAAA
>NZ_JBARVX010000517.1:0-3268 GCF_049646505.1 Microcoleus sp. | reverse complement strand
CTAGGGGTTTTAAATTATTTGCAGCAGCATAGTGCAGCAATTTGGGCGCGCAACAATCGCCCGTTCCCGTGGGAATAGCACCTGCAGGCATCAATTGCAAGAGCGATCGCGATTTACCCAAAAAATTCACCAGCGTATAGGCCGCGTGCATCTGCGCCTGAAGTTCGCGGGAAAGCTCTTTTCGCTGCTTTTTCAGCGCCCGCATCCGCTCGTCGGCAGCTTCAATTAAGAGTTTTAGCGGCTGCAATGTTTCATCCCGCCGCCGTTTCAATTGCCGGCGTTCAATTTTCTCCAAACGACTGACTTGATTCAATTGTTCGAGGGCAATTGATAGTGCTTCTGCTGCGAGAGTTTGAGACAGTAATTGGCGTTTTTGTTCTCGCTGTTGCTTGCAGTTTCGGTGCTGTTCGTTCAAAAATTGCAATTGCAATTCAAACTCGCTCAATAAAGCTTGATACTCTTGTCGCTGCGGGAGTTGATTCAGTGCAATCAGTTCCTGTTTCATCGCCTCCAATTGAGTTAAGGTGCGCGCTTCCTCTCCTTGAACTCGCGATCGTCCCGGAATCGGCGGCACCCAGCCCTCAACAACGCTGCAACCGTTCAGCAGCCCGGAAAATGCTTTGAGTATCCCCTGTTCCCCCGAAGCCATCTCTACCAGCAATATGCCGTACATCTTGCCCTCGCGATCGAAGGAAGCGTCAGCAGCCAGGTACTGCATTAAACCCCTGGCGAGTTCCTCGGACATTCGAGTGCGGGGCAGTCTCAGCAGTTCGCCGCTTTGAGGACAATTACCTTCGTACCAATAATTGCCCGAAAGGTCGATCGACCTTGAATTGCGATCGGTAAAGCAGTCTGCAAAATCTAAAAGTCTGTGTACAGTTAGCATATAAAATTTATTTTGAAATCAGGATGACGAGATATTTGTTTGTCTCCCGACGGCATTTTACAGCCGAATACTGAAAGCGGGAACTGTGCATAATTTTATACATATAGATTCAAGTTGCTCTCAAGTAAATATAATTTGTGGCAGAAGACCTGATATGCTAAATTGGTTTCAAAACCGCAGCGAGTTAAGAACAGCATAAGTTAATATATAAGACCGCAAGCTTGTCAACCCACTAAATTTTTTATATGTAAGGCGTATGCCAGACCTCTCGACTTCAGCCACGGAAAACTCCTCAAACCCCCAACCAGCTCTGCTGCCACCGGTTTTAAGAATTTTTGCAGCATTTCCAGATTACGATCGGGGCAATAGATTGTACGCATCGGGAAGGTACGAAGCGGCGATCATTTGCTACGGAAAAGCGGTGCAAATTAAGCCGGACTGGGCCCGGGCGTGGCTGAATCTGGGCAAAGCTTACAAGCAACTGCACTCCTACGCAGAAACAGTGGCCTGTTGCGATCGAGCTATAGCAATTAATCCAGAAGAATATTGGGCTTGGATGCTGCGCGGGAGCGCACAGTTAAATTTACAGAATTACTCAGAAGCGATCGCGGCTTTCGACAAAGCAATTGAAATCAATCCAGAAAAGCACGAAGCTTGGTATCAGCAAGGCAGAGTTTTAGAGGAATTGCAGGAGTGGGATAAAGCAGCAAGCTGTTACAAAAAAGCGACCCAAATTCACCCAAATTTGCCCGCGATGTGGTGCCGGCAAGGCAACGTCTTGCTGCAAGTAGAGCGCTACGCTGAAGCCGTGGCGGCCTACGAGCGATCGCTCAAACTCGTCTCGACTAATGCAGAAGCTTGGCTGAACCGAGGTTTGGCTCTGATGAAGGGCGAGCGCTACGCTGAAGCTGTAACTTCTTACGATCGCACCATTCAACTACAACCACAAAATAGTCTGGCTTGGTTCAATCGGGGCATTGCTTCAGCAAAACTGCACAAATACGGAGAAGCCGTCACAGCTTACGATCGCGTGCTGCAACTGCAACCCAACGATTGCGAAGCTTGGTTTTACAAAGGAATGGCGCTCAAACACCAGTGGCGCGATGGCGCAATTGCTTGTTTCGATCGCGCAATTGAAATTAATTCTTTTTATCCAGAAGTATGGATCGGGCGCGGTCAAACCCTGTCAGAATCGAGAGATTATGAAGGGGCGATCGCTGCTTTTGACAGAGCAATTCAAATTAATCCAAATTTCCCCGAAGCTTGGCTGGGTAGAGGCATCGCCCTGGCAGAATTGGAACGCTACAAAGATGCGATAATCGCTTACAGCAATGCCCTACAAATAGAAGGAAATTTTCTAGAAGCTTGGAATTTGCGAGGCGAAGCTCTAGAAAAATTGCAGCAGTACGAAGAAGCGATCGCCTGTTATGACAAAGTAATTTCTCTGAGTTCAGAAACAGAAATTACATCAAAAGTAGGATTGCAGCAAGGCGCGGCCCTGGAAAAATTGCAGCGTTACGAAGAAGCAGTCGCAGCTTACAACCGCGTAATTAAAATCGTCCCCGACAATTTTGAAGCTTGGTTGAAACGCGGCAACGCTCTATCAACTTTGCAGCAATACGAACAAGCTCTAGCATCCTACGATCGAGCAATTACTATCTGGCCCGACAGCTATCAAGGCTGGGTGCAGCGAGGTTTGCTGCTAGGAAAAATGCAGCGCTATTCCGAAGCGCTCGTCGCATTTGACCAAGTGATTCAACTCAAGCCGGACAACTGGGAAGCTTGGGCGCAGCGGGGCGACGTTTTGCAAAAATTGCAGCGGACTCAAGACGCCATGAACTCCTACGGAGTCGCCCTAGAAATCAAACCCGATTATTACGAAGCTCTAGTCAGTCGAGAAGAATTAAGGCTGAAGGACGCAATCACAGGAAAATGGTAAGGGAGATATTGAAACAAGCAGGAAAAAGCAAGAGAGACGTGCAATTATCTGTGAAAACAAACTCAGTAATTTTTAACAGCAAAAGTATCTTTGTCGAAGATTCAAAATGCTTTTAAAAGCCATAAACATTGGAAAAAGTCAGTCAATTTTAGAGCCTTAGACTTCGCCCTAAAAGTTTTAAATTGACTGTACAGATTAAGGCGTGCAGAATTAATTACACTTGCATTACTGCATAATATCATCTCCGGTCGATTACCATAACAAAAAACAGTTCGATCCTGTGGGCTGGAGTCCGGCCCGCACGCGCGATCTAATTTTATTGAATTTATATCGTTTCCGGTTGGATCGGAATGATTTAACCACAGAGAACACAGAGTACACAGAGGGAGAGAATATATATCTGAATCATTCCGATGCCAGCGGATTTGATATAAATTCAAATC
>NZ_JBARVX010000516.1:0-4149 GCF_049646505.1 Microcoleus sp. | reverse complement strand
ATCATTATGCGATCATACTGTATCCATAACCAGGATTACATCACTCAGGAGCCGTGTGCGGTGAAAGTCGCTCTTCCCGGTTTTGTAGGAGAGATGGTGGGGGACACCCTGCCATCGACTCTCTAACATACCTGATCTAAGATGTTGATGTGAATCATGGCGGGGATAGGGCGGGTTTATGAGATTATATCGTTTCCGTTTGGATTGGAATGATTTAACCGCAGAGTACACAGAGTACACAGAGGGAGAGAATATATATCTGAGTCATTCCGATGCTACCGGATTTGATATTATTTGTGGTTTCATAGATAGTTGGTGAATCCGCCCCTACAGTATTTTGGGATGTTTATTGCACGCCAATAAACTTGTGAGTTTGCAATGACAACCTATAACTCGGATGCTGTTTGAGCAATTCCAAAATAATCGGAATCGCCCGATCGCGCGATTCCCATTCCGGCTGCAAAAACACAGGCACATTCATATCTTCAACAAAAGATTTTTTGTAATAATCAACTTCTTCGCCCGTGCTAACTACCAACTTAATTTCATTGGCTTTCTTCCATAAATGCTCTTGTACCGGATATTTAGGATTGACGTGTTCTTTAGGAGAAAGAGTAATCCAAGCCAGCGGCGAAACATCTTGCCAATAGGCGCCAGAAGTTTCAATACTTACCTGTTTGTCAGCTTGTAACAATGCTGCAACTAACTCCGGTAAATTCGGGTGGATGAAAGGTTCGCCGCCAGTAATGACAACTCTCGGCGACTGCAATTGAGCTAGCAATTGTGCGATCGACTGCGGCACCGATGGCAAATCTTTGCCCCCATTTGCGTAGCCGGTATCGCACCAAGGACACCCCACGGGACAACCTGCCAATCTAATAAAATCAACTAAAGTACCTGTCCAATAACCTTCGCCTTGAACAGTGCACTGAAAAGTTTCGTGAATCGGTAATTTTATTTGTAAATTTGATGCCAGCATTTGTCACTTTAAATTAATAATATTTGTTGAGGATTTTGATTAGTTGTAATCGATCGTCGGTAATTAATATAGTTCTAGATAAAGGGGTAGGCAGAAACCGGGTTTTTCACCAAAATACTGTATCGCAGCTTTGAATACAGATAAAAACCCGGTTTCTTTGGTTTTAACTGAGATGTTGCACCATTCTCAATAAGCTTTTTATGGACGGGCAGAATGCCCATCCCACAATAAATTCACTCTTTGTGGAACGGGCTTCTAGCCCGTTGCTGACAATGGTGCAAGATATCAGTTTTAATGAAGTTCCCAGCAACTAGAACTCTTTAATTTTGATGTTCCGGCTGCATCATAGTCGCCCAGCGGCGTTTCAGGGCTAAAGTTAGTCCGTCAGCAATGGGGACAACACTCAGAGTAACTCTCGGATCGTTACGCAATTTGTCGTTGAAACTGCGAAGGGCGAGGGTACTTGTGTCTTGTACTTGAGGATCGGCAACTCGTCCAGACCACAGAACGTTGTCAATTACTATTAAACCGCCATTGCGTACAAGTTGGAGCGATCGCTCAAAATAAGCCTCATAATTTTCTTTATCCGCATCGATGAAGGCAAAATCAAAGGTTCCTGCTTGTCCCTCGGCTATTAGTTTGTCGAGAGTATTTATGGCCGGGCCCAATTGCAAGGAAATTTTGTTTGCGACACCCGCAGCTTCCCAATAGCGCCGCGCTATAGAAGTATATTCCTCGCTGATGTCGCAGGCAATAATTTGACCGTTAGGAGGTAGCGCTAAGGCTACGCACAGGGAGCTATAACCAGTAAAAACGCCAACTTCTAAGGTTTTTGTCGCTCCCATAAGCTGCACCAGCATCTCCATAAACTGACCTTGTTCGGGAGCTATTTGCATCATACCCATAGGATGCTTAGCAGTTTCTTCTCGCAGTGCAGCGAGAATATCTGGTTCCCGCAGGGAAATAGATAATAGATAATCGTAAAGTTTATTTTCTAGA
This sequence comes from Microcoleus sp., assembly GCF_049646505.1. Lineage (GTDB taxonomy): Bacteria > Cyanobacteriota > Cyanobacteriia > Cyanobacteriales > Microcoleaceae > Microcoleus. Next base: position 2,171 of record NZ_JBARVX010000516.1, on the reverse strand, counting down.
CCAATAGTTGAGTTCGTCATCGGTTTGTCCTTGCTGCTGACTTTTGATTTGAGATTGTATGCGTGCAGTTATTGGAAATCGGATACGGTAGAGTTAATTTTAGCTATTTTGCTGTGGCTGCAGCTTGCGGTATGACCCTCTCGGTGACAAGCTGGTAATTTGCTTTCACGGGCGATCGACCTTTCAATCAGTTTATCTCAGCCGCAGGCGATCGAGCTGCTCTGCAACAGAAAAGTGGAGAGAGGAGCGTTTTGACATTGCTGCGTTCTTCCCCAAGTGTAACCCTGGGAGTTATACCAGTTCAAAAAAGAATGCCACTGTAGATAAGCTGTAAACCCAGACACAATCAGTCATTACTAATTTCAAATCTTAAATTTTAGTATCGGCTCAATAAGTAGGGGAAGGAGTTATTCTAATTGCCAAGACAAACCCAAGGGATGAAGAGAAGATTTTTCGCGAATAATAGTGGAGAGAGAGGGAATAATTCCAAGTTGAGAAATTCGGTCACGGACATAATCAAAAAAACTGATTCCCAACTGACGAGTAGTAGCAACAAGAGACATAAAAGTATCCCAGGCTTGAGTACCCTCAATTGTCTGAGTTGCATAGCTAATATTACGTCGCTGCACCATAGTTCTGGCAGCTAACTCAGCCGGATTATTGTGCAGAGGTAATTCAGGATGCTCTAAAACCCTGAGCAACTCCGATACTTTGGCAGCAGTTAATTGTTTACGTTCATCCAACAATTCATAGCCACAAGGAGTTTCAAAAAGCCGCCGAAATTTCGACCTTAAAAGCAGTGCAGCTTCGGGACTGGGAGCATCTTTGTAAGCTAATAATTCCCGATAATAATCCCAAAAATCTTCGATAAATTTCCCTAAAATTACCTGATGGCAATGGAATACCGGGCTTAACTTCTTGTAATGTCTTCCCTCATGCACCCAACATAACGCTCTATCGGCAGTGATTAACTTAAATTGGGGAGCATCATCACAACAAAGAGTTTGTACGACTGGACAATCTGTTTGCTGATGGTAGAACGCAATAGCTGCTGCTTCCCTAATCCGGGTAACTTGTTGAACACCCAGTTTGGGTACATACTTATTGAGTAGGTGATTAAACTGTGACTCACTCAACACCGTTTCTTGAGGTAATAGCTTGAGAGCATTCTGCCATTTAATCGGGATTTTGAAGTCCTGAATTAGTGAGAATGTGAGTGGATTCAGCATAAATTCTAATTCTCGTCCGGGCTGTAATCCTTTCAGTACCGTCAGTCTATCTTTATTGGCTGTTGTAAAGTAGACTGTATATAAAGGGTTGCAGATGATATTAGTGGTATGGTTTACTCCACCTACACGCGCACCAGTTTGGTCGAAGTGTTGCCAAGGGCTACTCGCTAGTCCTGAATCATAAACTTCTTTTTTTTCGGTTTCAAAACTGGAGTGGTTTTTGATTAACAGGTTGGATAAATAACCGGCTGAGATGGAAATACCTAAATCTGCTAAAAAATCTTGTAGTTTGCCTTGCGTCATATTGCCACCATAGTACAAACTGATGATTAAGGCTTTGATTCCTGGTCCAAATTCTCCTTCGTAGCCCCTTGGTAATTCTGCTACATAAGTTTTTCTGATTGAGGGTGAGTAATATTTCTGTTTGCGGAACAATATGTTGTCGGTTGCCAAGCTGATATCTTGGATGATTACTTGTTCGTATCCTTTAAATTCTGCATCTGCTGGCAGTTGGTCTTTCGGATATTCTAGTATTTCTTCTCGATCTATTTTAATCGTCGCGTTTTTACTGCCCTTTTTGTGCTTTTTTGGCGTTTTTCGTTCTTTTTCTGATGAGTGCTGACTTTTGAATCCTTTGGAGTTAGCTTTGATGTCTGGTTTTCCTTGTTCTCCCTTCAATCGGTTATTTTCATCTTTCAACCGTTGATTCTCTGACTCCAAGTCTTTGACTTTTAATTGTAATTGCTCTATTAGATTCAGTAATATCTCTACTGTCTGACGCATTGATTCGTCTGCAATCCCTTTTGGGTCGATGGTTTGCAGTAAATCGGAGGATGACTTGTCTTGTGAAATAATCTTTGGCGTCATGTCTCCTATTTTATGACACTTTGTGCACTCTGCTTACTTTTTTTTCTCTGCTACCCCTACTTATTGAGCGGATAC
>NZ_JBARVX010000515.1:0-10991 GCF_049646505.1 Microcoleus sp. | reverse complement strand
AAATTGCTTGACAATAGTTGCTTTAGCCTCTGCCAAGTCAGATTTAGCATTGCTCACTTCTGTCTGAGAGCGAATTTTCAGGACTTCGACACACCGCGCCTCGCGATGCAGTTTTGCAGCGTCCTCCTTATCCCACTTCTCCAAAAATATGCGACAATAGGACACCGAGCGTAAGGACGGTTCCATGAAAGTAAATTACCAAGAAAGAATTGAGGACACTGTGACGGAATTAAAAATAAGGCGTTGCTGATTCTGGCATACAAATCAACTTTTCGCTTGATGTTACAAAGCTCACCATACTTGGCTTATAGAAATTGGGAAATCTTGAATTCATATTTGTATTCAGCAACGCCATTATTTTTAATGTGTAACCTACTAAGGGTGGGATGCCCAAACCGATCGCGACTCCCACAAAAGCCTGACAGCAACCAAGGCCTTCGGACACTCTCCCCTCGCGTCTTTTGGGTCTTGACACTGCCCAAAAACCGGTACCGTGCCGCCCGATCGAGTCGCGGAGAACCACAACTTTCCGACAACAATTCAAGCTCGCCGATCGATCTGTGGAGCAAATCTCAAATCTCAAACCTTCAGTGCCCCAATCGACTGAGACTGCCTCAATAGCCCAATGGCGTTTCGGCATCCCCTTGATTTTTGATGGCGGGTTCTTCAGAATTTGGTGTCCGGGCCCCTAGCGATCGGCGATCGGGAACCGGCTGCAAGAAAATCGTGTCTGCAGGCTTCTGCGGAGCCAAACCGGTTTCTGGGTTTTGAGCTTCTTTAGCAAGTTGGTGTTTCAAAACTTCGCTAGCAGCAGTCAACTGCTGTTCCCGGAGGCGCAAAGTTTCCAGCTTTTGATACTCTTGACTCCACTGCTGCTGGCTGTAGACAGTCAAACCGTAGAGAGCCAGAGCACCGCCTAAAAGCAGAACCACAGCCGCTGAAGAGGCGCGCTCCACCCGCAAAAGAGATTGCAGCCACACCGGCTGCCACTGGCGATCGGGCATCACTTTCAGTACCGAAGCTTCGGCGCTTGGTCTTGGCGGTGCCTCGGCGACCTCGTAGTTGGGCAATTCGGGCCCTGTCTTTGCCCGTCTAGCTCTGGCAATAGAAGTAACTTTGCTGTTGGGTCTGTCAGGGGCGGGCTTGTGGGTCGATCGGGAGCGGCGAGAATCCGCGGATCTGATAGCAGCAGTCATAGAGTTCACCAATACATAAAATGGGGCAGCTTCAGCTTGATTGAGGCTAGGAGTTTTTTTGTTGCCGATCGTCAATTGTCACCAATCGCGACAATTTTGAATCGATCGGTTATCCTTACCCAAGATACATCACAAGCCAACCAACCCATCCTACCACCGGTCACTTTGACTTCAGGATTTGCCAAAAAAAATAAATCTTTGCCGATTCGCCAGAATCTAGGTGAAATTTATTAACAAATGCAGTATTGTAATCAACGAGCGAATCGTCGATCTATTCGTGCCAGCATGGTTTCTCAAGTACACTATTCCCTTCCTTGCGATGGGTTTTCACTGTTTAAGGAGTGTTTATGAACAAGGCATTAATTCGTTTGACTTTAGTAATGGGCTTGGCAGCAGCCCTCGGAGCCTGTGGCGGTGAGACCGGCGGCGGCGCTAGCCCTACTCCCGACAGCACTACTACTACTCCTCCTGTTTCTGCTCCACCAGCAGTGCAGGCAACTCCAACAGCCACTCCTGGGGCTGGTGCAACTATTGCTCCTGCTCCTGCCCCTAAGAAGTCTCCCTAACTACGGCTATTAAGGAGTCTAGACCCAACGAGCCCAGCCAGCAGGTAAAAAAATCGCTCCTGGCATTTTTTTACCTGATGGCTAGGCCTCAAGTTGGGTGTTATTGGTTGTTGTTTTATGCTTTGTCTACCCTTGGCTGTTCGATCGCACTGCCAAAATTCACGAACTTGGTGGCGAAACCGCGTTCGGGGACTTTAAAAATATACCTGTCGGGCGATCGCCCGTGCCTAAAAAATCCAGCTATCGATCATCAGATGCCGATCGTCCTGAAACCGGAAAAAACTATATATCACATAGTGTCGAAAAAGTCAAAAAAATCTAGGTGAAAATCTAAATTATTCAATTTGTTTTAAGAGTTATCCGAAAATTGGGTTGAAAACCCCGTCCTTTGAGGACTGCTTGAATTTTAAAGCTTTGTTACCGCGCGCGCCCCCACAATCCTGCGCCAGATAGCCTAGTCTCAGGTCAAAGAACAGGGGCAAAGCTAGGCAGATATTAGGTAAAAAATCACTGCGAAAGCTAAGTCGATTAACGACGCATCTTGGTATCAGTTCCGAATCAGGCTTGAATACTTTGGCAAGGTGTTTGAGAGGGTGACGGTTGCGGTTAACCCGCAATATACCAGCCAAGAATGCTCGCTTCTGCGGTGCAATTGTTAAGAAAACGCTATCAACTAGAACCCTGGTTTGTCGGTGCAGTTTTGCAATCGATAGAGATGAAAATGCAGCTAGAAACATCCTCAGTCGGGGATTGGGGACTTGCGGGCATACCGGAACCTTTGCGCTTGACGCAAGCAACGCTCTCTTGAGAGTTGACCTCTACTTTTGCTGGAGAAATCCAGGAGAGAGCAAGTCGGCTCGTAGAACCAAGAATCCCCGCGCGATCGCGCCTCGGAAGTGTCAAATAGTTAGAAGCTAGTCACTAGCCGTAAAATCACAGCTCCACCGCCAGCAAGGCAACCGGATTGTCGGCTGTGCGCGCTGGAGACGCGCGCCCTGCCGAGGCGGTACCTGCAAAATCATCCTAATCAGTGGTAGGATCAGCAATTAAAAATGTATCCAAATGTAAAGTGCAGCGGCGCTCTAGGTTTTGAAAGCCATTTAGTTAAAAGATTCAGGTAGGTAGTTTTATGCCCGCGACCGTCCCCTTTGAACAGATTGACCGGATTGTTGGGAACCAGCACAGCGATCCATTTGAAGTGCTAGGCCCCCACACGATCGAAGAAAATGGCAAAAAAGTCTGGGCCGTCCGAGCTTATCTGCCCAACGCGGATGCGGTATCGGTAGTATTGCCCGAGTCGAGGGCCCAACACCCGATGAAATCAGAGCATCACCCTCACTTTTTTGAATGTACGATCGACACCCCAGAACTAGCAAACTATCAACTGCGAGTCAAAGAAGGGGAACACGAACGTTTCATCTACGATCCCTACGCCTTTCGATCGCCCAAACTCACAGAATTTGACCTTCACCTATTCTCAGAAGGCAACCACCACCGGATTTACGAAAAACTCGGAGCCCACGTCACCTCCGTAGACGACATCACAGGAATATATTTTGCCGTTTGGGCTCCGAATGCCCGCAACGTATCAGTTTTAGGCGATTTCAACTATTGGGACGGCCGCAAACATCAAATGCGGAAATCTCAAAACGGCATCTGGGAATTATTCATTCCGGGACTATCCTACGGAACTCACTACAAATACGAAGTGAAAAACCAAGACGGACATCCCTATGAAAAGTCCGACCCTTACGGTTTCCAGCAAGAAGTGCGGCCCAAAACAGCATCAATTGTCACCGACTTAAATAACTACACTTGGCACGACAGCGCTTGGATCGAACAGCGGCGGCACACAGACCAACTGACTCAGCCAGTTTCGGTTTACGAATGCCACATCGGTTCTTGGCTGCACGCCGGTACAGACGAACCCGCGATGCTGCCAAACGGTGACATACAACCAGCAGTTGCGGTTTCAGAACTCAAACCAGGGGCGCGGTTTCTGACTTATCGAGAATTGGCCGCGAAGCTGATTCCCTACGTCAAAGATTTGGGATTCACTCACATCGAAATGCTGCCCATCGCCGAACATCCCTTCGACGGTTCCTGGGGCTATCAAGTAACCGGCTATTTCGCCCCAACTTCCCGCTACGGCACACCCGAAGATTTCATGTATTTTGTTGACCAGTGCCACGCCAGCGGCATTGGCGTAATCGTGGACTGGGTGCCGGGGCATTTCCCCAAAGACGGCCACGGTTTAGCATTCTTTGACGGAACTCACTTGTACGAACACGCCGATCCCCGCAAGGGCGAGCACAAAGAGTGGGGAACCCTAGTCTTTAACTACGGCCGCAACGAAGTTAGGAATTTCCTAGTATCAAACGCTCTGTTCTGGTTTGACAAGTACCACATCGACGGGGTTCGGGTAGATGCGGTAGCTTCCATGCTGTATTTGGATTACTGCCGGGAACCTGGAGAATGGCTGACCAACCAGTACGGCGGCCGCGAAAATATCGAGGCGGCGGATTTTCTGCGGCAGGTGAATCACGTCATTTTTAGCTATTTTCCAGGATCGCTGTCGATCGCCGAAGAATCTACCTCTTGGCCGATGGTATCTTGGCCGACCTATCTAGGTGGCTTGGGCTTCAACTTGAAGTGGAACATGGGTTGGATGCACGATATGCTCGACTACTACCACATGGACCCGTGGTTCCGCCAGTTTCACCAGAACAACTTAACATTCAGTATGTGGTACAACCACAGCGAAAATTTCATGCTGGCTTTGTCCCACGATGAAGTAGTCCACGGCAAGGCGCACATCATCGGCAAAATGCCTGGAGACGAATGGCAAAAGTTTGCAAACGTGCGGTGTTTGTTTACTTTTATGTTTGCTCACCCCGGAAAGAAAACGATGTTTATGGGGATGGAGTTCGGCCAGTGGCACGAGTGGAACGTTTGGGGGGATTTGCAGTGGCATTTGCTGCAATTTGAACCGCACCAAAAGTTGAAGCTGTTTTTTAAGGATTTGAACCATTTGTACCGCAGCGAAACTGCACTTTACAGTCAAGATTTTGCTGAGGATGGGTTTGAGTGGATTGATTGCAGCGACAACAAGCACAGTGTGGTAGCCTTTGTGCGCCGCGAGAAGGATGGCGATGAGTTTGTGGTGACGGTGTGCAATTTTACGCCGCAGCCGCACTCTCACTATCGCGTAGGAGTGCCGGAACCTGGTTTCTATACGGAGTTGTTTAACAGCGACGCGCGGGAGTACGGGGGCAGCAATATGGGGAATTTGGGGGGTAAGTGGACTGATGAGTGGTGGTTCCACAACAGTGCTTATTCGATCGACTTGTGTTTGCCGCCTTTGGGGGTGTTGATCTTGAAGCTCGATCGGGCAAAAACACAAGCAAAATCTCAAGAGTTTTAAGTAATGAGAGTTTTGAGTTAACAATCAAAACTCGATTATATGTAAAACTTTGAGGGTATTTAGAAACCCGGTTTATCTAAGAAACCGGGTTTTTTTGTGTTGTTTTTGTGGAGGCAAACCTGTTATCTCAATTCCGGTTGCACCGTCAGGTGATTGTTGACTGTTGACTGTTGACTGTTGACTGTTGACGGGCGGGTCTAAAAACTGAATGGTTGAGTGTTAACTGTTGACTCGATTTTATTATTCAGAGGCAACCGGAAACGATATTATTTGTAGGGTGGGCCGGACCGCGCGCGCCACCCCGATAAGTAAGTAGTTTGTAGGGCGTGCAATGCGATTAGTATTGACCGGGTAGCCCGCGAACGCCGGCTTTGAAGGACAGAAAAATCTGAACTTCAAATAGCGATTTTCGGCTTTTTCTCTAGTTATCGCTTCACCGCGCCAGACTTTTTCTGGCTTTTATCGCATACAAACTCAACACTAAACGCCGCAGCGCACCCTACAATGCCCCATTCCCAATGCCCCATTCCCCATTCCCAATTCCCCATTCCCAATTCCCAATTTTTAATTTCGAGTATCGGAAGTACCAAGATTATAAGAAACTTTAGACTGCTCAACTGCCACTACTTCAGAAATAGACTGTTCTTCCCCTGCATTTAAATTCGGCAGCGGCATATGCTTCATTTCCCAAACTTTCAGCAAAATGAGATATTCATAAAAAGCTTGCAGCGTACACCAAGCTAATCCCGCTTGACCGTCAAGAAATCCGCCGAGTAAAATATACATATAGAAAAAGCGCACCACAGGGCGCAAAGGCAAGCGCAAAGAAAAATCTTTCAAAGCGCGACGCCTTTCTACCTCCGATGCGCCAAACAATAAATCCCACCAATTCACTTGACCGGCTGCTAATTGGCGGAGAGTTTCGGCCGCTTCGTCAGTCGAGTAGCGGTTGTGCTTTTCAATCCAGCGAGAAAGACCTTTGCTGCAAGTATAGTGAGGGTAGGTTTCCTTTAAAAAGTGAGTAGGCCCGCTGCAGACTTCCCGTTCGGTGTGACCGTAGTCAGAAAACCAAACTCGGTCTTTGCGAAACAGGCGCATTTGATAGCGGGGATACTGAGTGCTGCGGCGAATCCAGCGCTCCATAAATATTACTTTTTCTGCTACGTAATAGCCGATGTATTCTTGACTTTCGATCGCCTTTAAACATTCAGCAAACAGTGCAGGGGTCATCCGCTCGTCAGCTTCGAGGATGTAAACCCATTCGTACTTGCATTCTACTTCTTTGAGCATCCAAGTCCGCTGGCGTCCGTGAGTTTCAAAGCGGTGCTGCACTGTTTGCACGGGATAGTTCTGAACAATCTCAAGGGTGCGATCGCCGCTGAAAGAATCAACTACAATGATATCGTCACAAAGCAGTGCCGATTCTATGCAAGCGGCGATATCAATCTCTTCGTTGTAAGTCAGAATATAAATTGAGAACATTCCCAGCTTTCAGTAAGGGCAAACTATAGAAGAAGTCATTAGTCAGTAGTCATTAGTCAGTAGTCATTAGTCATTAGTCATTAGTCAGCAGTCATTAGTCATTAGTCATTAGTCATTAGTGCTGTCTCCCCCCCCCAGCGAACGTCCAACGTCATCAGTCAGGTAGAAGGTAGAAGATAGAAGGCTCTTCGACACTTCGTCGAAGGGTTCAGTGCAACGCTTCGCGGTTCCTGATTCCTTCGACTACGCGAGCGGATAAACGCAGTCGTTGGGGAGGAACCGAGAAGAAGTCGATGTGAAAATGCAAGAAAATTAATGGCTTCAGTCATTAATAAGGTCGTAACTGCCAGGAGCGTTTGCTATGTTCAGCAGATTAAGTATTTCTTGCAAGATATCTTGACTTACGGGTTCTAGGGGCTGGCGCCGGTCAATTTTTGCGGCGGCCGAACCGCAGAATTCCCAGACTTCTCAATCCTGTCCAACCAACAGTAATGTAGCCGATCGCTAACAACAAACTGCTGATTCCCGTCTGCAAACTCGAATTTCTCGATCGAGTTCTCAACTCTTTCTCTTTTTGTTGCTTGCGGGTGCGAATTTCATTGCGAGCTTGAACAGGCAGTTCTTGAGCTTGCTGTTCTAGAAACTTGTCAAGGGCTTTCGGGTCATTTTTTGAATCCTCAAGCACAGCTTTCAATTCCTTGGGAACATCTGGACTCTTGAGTGCTTGCTGCAGCTGCCCGTCATCTTGCAGCAGCGCGCCTATCTGGCTGCGGCGCTGGCTTTTGAGCTGTTCTACCTGAGCTTTAAACTGCTCGCTTTTAATTTGCACCTCTAGTTGATTTTCGGCTTGTCCCGCTTCCTTATCGACTTGAGCCAGAGCATCCTTGAGTTCCAAACGAGTATTGTTGAGGTGAACGGGAACCAGCAACAGGTAAATTAGCCCTAACAAGCTGGAAATCAACAGCGCCCAGAATCGCAAGTCAACCCAAACATTGCGCCGCTCAATAGAGACTCCGCTGCTGCTGTCCACCCAAAAGCCAGTCATCAGCAGGGCGATACCCATCAAAGGAATAATCCCCCGGTCTACTATCTGAGTTGCTGCAGCCAACTGCCAGCCTCGATTCACAATGTCGGAGGTTTCTCCCGGCAGCGATAGAACAATGCAGTCGAGCAATGCAGAAAGAATCAAGATAATCCCGACTACTTTTAGAGTTCGAGCTGCTACTGAAGAAAATTGACGGCTGTTAGTTGCTTTCATAATTCCTGTTAGATAATTCTACACCGTTAGATTCAACGAAATTTTGTTGAGTGGGTTAACTGGTGGGATCTCCCCTACCGTTTTTGATGGGGAATCACTGATTCCATAAGGGTTTGGAGCTAGAGAGCCGGTTCATTTTTTAGGGAAACGGGTGTTAGTTTCTCGTACTCGCTGGTTGATTCGCCTGCGGGGCCATCGCGCCCGGAGCCGCGTCACACCATCGCGGGAGGTTCAGTTTCTTGCTCTGTGGAAACAGGAATCCTGAAGGTGAAAACCGCCTTTAAGGCGGGAAACTCTGCAAACGAATCAAAGTGTCCCCCATTTTATGAGTTTGGAAGCCCCCATAAGAGGCGAAGCCGATTGGGTACCTCACGTTATTTTCCATCAAAATAGCTCGATCGGGTACTCGCGTCGATTTTCTCCGGTTTTTCACCAGGCAGAGCCGTAATTGAGCGCAAGTTGCAGCAGGCTCTCTTGGCAAGCTGGCCAGGGGAGGCGGAGCGCGGTCGCCGGAGGCTGTGGAGCTTTTTGATACTCCCCATGCCGTTCGTGCTGCAAGGATTCTTGAACAGTCCCAAGTCTGATTTTCGCTGGCGGCTATCAAATCGCCACTACCGATTCCACTAAAATTTAACCCCAGTTTCACCGCTACTTTTCTGATGATTAAAGTTCATTGATACTCCCCACTGATGAATCAGGGGGATTCTTGACTAAGACCACAAAGGGACTTTCAAAGGCGTTATCAATGCGCCTCTACTGACTTCTTTGAGACAAATCCCCAAAGTCGCCGCTACTTTTCTACCGATATTGCCTGCCCCATTGCAATCTGCATTAATCAACAAACCTTCAAGAGTGCGATACAATCCGCGCTTAACTCTTTGACCGCTTGGTTGCCACCCTTCTGGTTTTTCGCAGAATTTAGGTAGCAAATCAAGGTCAACAAAAGAAGCCTTAGAAGTATACGATTCTTCGGTTTCCACAAACCGAACCCCGTACTGTTCGCATAACTGAGCAATGCGGGATTTTAACCTGCCAGTTGGAATCTGAACAAAATTTTGATTAGTTTTAGATCCCAAATTAATACCATTTTTCATTCCAGCATTCCAGCCGAATATTATAGTGCCAATTTTATTGAGCAAGGAATGATTTATTACTTTTCGAGCTGAAGAGTTGACAGCATCTCGCATGGTGCGATTGCGCTTCTCAGTTAAACACTCCAATCGCTTTGACCAGTAACCATTCGTTTTCCCTTCCATTAAAAACGCAACACGCTTGTTATATCCTTGATTGATCGACTTCAGATGTCGTCCGTCAATTATTAAGCTAGTCCCCACGTTGCTGATACAAGTCAACCAATTATTTATCCCGTGGTCTATCATCAAGGCTTTAGAGCGATCTACCTCTACTTGGACATCTTTCGATTTGTAAATCAACTCTAAATAGAAAGAACCGTTTCGAGGTAAAATCCTATATTCTCTGATTGCTTTGTAATCTAGGTTGGTAGGCATAGGGAGATAGAAAGCATCCAAGCCGAACCAAGTTTTAACTTGGCTGCCCAATGGGAATCTCAGTAATCCATTTTTAAGCCGGACAGAGCGACCTGTATAAGTCACTAAGGCTAGACCGCCTTTTCGATAATTTGGCAATCTAGGTCTTTGGGTTACAGTGCCTTTGCTGATTCCTCTGAGTAGTCCCATGTAGGATTTGAAGGACTCAGCGACCGTAGTTAGAATCTGTTGCGCGGTATCGGAATAAAATGCTTTGTAATGCAAGTTCTGGTTTTCTGTACCAAGCACTTTGTGCAACTGAACCCTACTCGGTATTTTGCCTGTTTTAAAGTACATTTGACGAGCATAATATATTCCGCAGTTCGTCAACTTCGACGACTCGCTGCACAGGAATTCTAGAATTGCTTTTAAGTCTTTAGTTGGGCTGATTAAATTCTGTTGACATCCAAACATATTCTCTTTCCTCCTTGTTACAGTATACTATGATTTCATTCTTTCAACAATAAACAATTTAATTCTGTCTATCTTTCGGTATCAAGGAATTGGTTGAACACAAAGATGTTAGGCGACTTGCCTTCGCTGCCGCTTTCCTCCCCATGTCTAAAGCCAGGGGCTTCTCGCTCGTTTTTCGGTGAAGGAATCGCCTCCGTAACTGCTCTCGAAAAAGGAGCGATAACATATTGAGAGATAACTGCCGATCGAGAAACGATGCCGTCCAATTCTACTTCATTTGTCAAAACGAATCTCAAAGGTAAACTTAAGAAAATTGTGAGCAATCTTTATCGATTAAGAACGCGGGTAGAATATTGCTTTCGGCAAGGTAAAGAATAATTAGGTCTGACAGATGACCGTTTTACTGATTTTAAGGATGTTTAAAAGTGGCGGTCGATTATTTTTGTTGAACAATGATTGCTTTAACTTCCCAGTTTTTTTTGTTTGTAAATCTATGCTATCGAACTCAATCTAATCCCAACAATAATTATCCTAACTTCTCGGATCGTCAACAATAAAACCACCAAAGTGATAAAGAATACCTTAATGATTTTTGTTTAGTTGTGCAACCTCTCCTTCTATTTGGGTTGATTCATCCTTGGTTGCAAATATTCTATAATTCTAATTTATTGCTGGGGACTAAGCATTTAGTTGATGCAATGAATCAATTCCAACCCTTTTATTATTCTGCTCTATCTGGGCTTATTTCTTACTTTTTTAATCGGGAGAGTGACAGAAGAGGCTTATAGCGAACCTAAATCATTTGTGTGATTTATTGTAGGGTTCTTCTCACCCAGGTCGAACCCCGATCGGGGGTAGGCACTCTTAGCGCTACCCTTGCAAATCTGCATGAATCATTTAGGATTGCTATATCGTCTCCGAGGTTGTCTGTACCCGATCGAACTTTGAGCGGGTTTAGTCGGTGCAGCCTACAAGTTTTTGGGATTGCTGCAAGCTGCAAGACAAGCGATGGCTAGCGCCGGGACGATCGCCCCGACACAGGAAAACACTATTAATCTACTTTAAAAGCGGATAGTAAAGTTCTCCTGTTGAGTTGATATAACC
>NZ_JBARVX010000514.1:0-2859 GCF_049646505.1 Microcoleus sp. | reverse complement strand
TTCCGGTTGCACTCATGCCGGAATTGTTGACTGTTGACTGTTGACTGTTGACTGTTGACGGGCGGGTGGAAAAACTGAATGGTTGAGTGTTAACTGTTGACTCGATTTTATGATTCCGATGCAACCGTCCACGATATAACAGGCTCTATTATGCGGAAGCAACAACAGAAATGGAAGTCGCAAGATTCTCCTCCCCCACTCCCAATTCAGGTTTTTTCCCCAGCCCGGTGTTTTGTGTGAGTACCCTGATTTTCGCCCGGTTTTGTTGACTTCATCTCTCCCGCCGTCAAAAAACACCTGCGAGCTCTCCTCCTCTGGGATTCTTCCCTGGGGCTTCTGGCTTCGAGCGCGGTTGCCGGACGATCGTACAATTGAATACGGCTGCTGCGACTGATCGGAAAAACACAGAATGCACGCTGGCGATCGAGATTTTAGTTTCTCGGCTGGACTCGATCGACCCTTCTGTACTTCAATCAGCGAGTGCTGATGAGTGTTGTACTAGGTGTGCTACGATCGTCACAAGTTGAAAATTGAGTACAACCAGACAACCTAACAACTTAACTGGATTGTCGAGTGCACAGCCATACAAACACGGTGTTGCCGTCTAGGAAAGCTCGCACTCGAACCAAAACCGAACAGGATCGAAAAAACCGATCGAGTACGGAGCGGGCATACCGGAATTTACGCTTGAGGAGAAGACACCTCTAAAGCGGTTGGAGCAATCCAGTCGCCAGCAAGTGACTTCGCTGAATCAAGAATCTCAGTCACAAACAGTGCTGAGAGTGCCCGAGTAAAACTTGATAGAGCAACCTCAATCAGGGTTATGTGGCTTCGTGAGTTATTGCCTCAATCCCAAATGCCCGAATCCCTCCGATCCAGCAAACTCTGGCAAATCCGCGTGCATTCACTGCGGGTCTCAACTTTTGTTGGAAGGTCGATATCGGCTAGTCGCGCCTCTCGGCAACGGCGGCTTTGGCAGAACATTTGAAGTGGACGACAACGGCGCCCGAAAAGTGCTCAAAGTCCTGCTCAAAGAACATCCCAAAGCTGTAGAACTTTTTAAGCAAGAAGCCGACGTATTGGTCAGGCTGAGACATCCAGGTATTCCAAAAGTCGATCGCGACGGTTATTTTACATTTTCGCCAGCTCACAGCACAGAGTCTTTTCACTGCCTGGTGATGGAGAAAATTGCTGGGGCAAATTTGCAAGACTGGCTGAAACATCGGGGCCGCCCGATCGGCGAACAACAAGCTCTCAACTGGCTCAAACAACTGTCGGAAATCTTAGACCAAGTTCACCGACTCAACTATTTTCATCGAGATATCAAGCCGCACAACATTATGTGCAAACCGAACGGGCAGTTAGTGCTGATTGATTTCGGGACTGCCAGGGAAGTGTCGGCGACTTATTTCGCTAAAGTCGGTCAGGGGGCAAATGTGACTGGCATCGTTTCCCCTGGCTACACACCGCCGGAACAAACTAATGGCAAAGCTGTTCCGCAGTCGGATTTTTTTGCATTGGGGCGCACTTTTGTTTATTTGCTGACCGGGAAGCCGCCGACTGCGTTTCCAGAGAACCCGCGCACGGGCAGATTAATGTGGCGCAAAGGAGCTCCTCAAGTTTCCGACCCCTTGGCTAACGTGATCGATTACCTGATGGCGCCTTTTCCTGGCAATCGACCTCAAAGTCCGCAGATGGTTTTGCAGTGCTTGGAGGAAATTAATCTCGACGGCGCAGAAACTCAGTTGCCGACTCAGTTGCCGACGACAGGGCAAACGAGAATTCGCGGAATGTCTGGCGGGCCTGGGGCGACGAAACAGAGTTTGATGAAGCGCCTCAGACCTCTGAATTCTGGCGAGAACCAGACCGAAAAAAATGTTTTTGGCAAAAATAAGTGGGTGGCGGGCGCTGCTGTCTTGATGCTGGCTATTGGCGCGTCTCAAATTTACGGTTCGATGCGTTACAAAGTGTTTCCGGCAAACCCGGTGTGGCTGCTTGCTAGTTTGCCTAGCAGTCAGTTTTTGGAAAAAAGTTTGGATAATGTCGGGAGTGTAAATGCGATCGCCCTCTCGCCGGACGGTAAAACTTTGGTCAGCGCCAGCTTTGGGACGATTAGAATTTGGAATGTGAAGACGGGACGCCTGGTGCGGACTCTCAATGCGGTGCACTCTAAAAAATCGGTCAAGACGCTGGCGGTGAGCCCGGATGGCTCGATTTTTGCCAGCGGCGGCGACGACAATAATGTGATTTTGTGGGATTTGAAGACGGGGCGGCGGATGCTGACGATTTCTGCTCACAAAGCCACCGTCAACGCCCTCACTTTTAGCAGTGACGGTAACACTCTCGCTAGCGGCAGCGAGGACAAGACTGTGCGTTTGTGGAATGCCAAAACCGGCAGCAGGTTGCGGACTTTGGGCGGCCACGCCGGAGGAGTAAATGCGATCGCTTTGAGCCGGGACGGTAAAACTCTCGCTAGTGGCAGCGAGGACAAGACTGTGCGTTTGTGGAATCTCAACACCGGAGAAGTCAGAAGAATTATCACCGGTCACGGGGGCGCCGTTAATTCTGTAGATTTTAGCCCCAACGGGCAACTTGTGGCTAGTGCGAGCAACGACAATACAATCCGTTTGTCAAACGTGCGAGACGGAAGGCGAACCCGCACTTTTAAAGGGCATTCGAGTTGGGTGAGGACGATCGTCTTTAGCCCGGACAGCCGCACTTTGATTAGCGCCGGCGGAGAGATTATAGTTTGGGATTTGAAGACGGGAAAAGAAAGAGCCACTCTTTCGGGTCACAGTCAGTTTGTGAATTCTATTGCTATTACCAAAGATAGCAAGACTTTGGCAAGTGGCAGTCCCG
>NZ_JBARVX010000513.1:0-8064 GCF_049646505.1 Microcoleus sp. | reverse complement strand
CAATTTTACCAGCAGATGTTTTAACCGGAATGTTTAGCAGAGAGTGCAATCCTATATTAGTAAAAAACTCCCGCTCGACTGGATCGGTAACAGTCTCAAAATCATCGATCCGAATGATTTCCAAATTAACAATCCGCTCGGCGTGAGAACCAGTCACGCCCGCAGGATATGAACCCAAAAGCGAAGGCAAATCAGCATTTTTTGCCTCGTATTCCAGATTCCAAATAGGCTGCGAAGCCTCGATCGCGTACCAAATAAACACACAGCGATCGAGTTGCAGCAATTCGCAAATCTGGTGTACAGTTGTTGCTAAAATAGTATCTAAATCCAGAGATTGGCGGATCTTGCTAGCTAGTTGGTTCAGCAGCGTTTCCTGCTCCGCTAATTTGCGGAATTTCGCTTCCGACTCTTGCAACTGTCTTTGAGCTTCTTTTTGTTTTGTCACGTCCACACCCAAACCGATTAAACCGATCGCCCTACCACAATCATCTTTTACCTGAGCTTTAATTGTCTCCAACTGGTGATACTCGCCGTCAGCAAACAGCAGGACTTCTTGTGCGTGACAGGGAGTATCTTGGTTCCAGGCTTGCTCGTCAGATGCCATGCAGTTAGCAGATGCTTCTAATCCCAAAACTTCGGAATAGTGAGAGGCTGCCAAAAATCGATCTTCGGATACAGCCACATCTTCGCAGAAAGTTTTGTTGACTAATAACATCCGCCCGCTAGCATTTGCCATCCACACCCAGATCGGAGCGTTGTCAATAATTCCCCTCAAAGTTTGTGTTTGGGAGGCGAGAGCTTCTTCTGTTTGTTTGCGCTTGATTCCCAGGGCGATCGCATCAACACTCAATGCTAAAGCAATTAGCATTGATTCCTGCAACTCCTGGCGAGCAAACATCACGATTACTCCAACCAACTGATTGTCAACAATTAGCGGATATCCAGCAAAAGCTACCATTCCTTCTCGCGATGCCCATTCTTTATCGCTGACTAGGGAATCTGTTACCACAGAATTAGTGATGTGAGGTTTTCGCTCTCTGGCGATTAAACCAACCTTGAATTCACCGACACCAATGCGGCTGTGAGCGCCGTCAATGTGAGTATAAATCCCCGAACTTGCTTGCATTTCTAAGACATTTTCCTGTTCGTTCAGCGTCCAAATCCGAGCCAGCGCAGCATCCAAATGGCGCACAACTGCATCGGTGCATTGTTGCAAAGTTGCAGGTAAACTATGGTTTTGAGTTAGAGCAATTCCAATATCTGCAGTGAATAAAGAAATTGTCAATTGTTCTGCTAAACTTTGTTCTGCTTTTTTGCGCTCTGTAACATCCGTAGCAGCACCGAGACGCTGCTGGATTTTTCCCTCTGCTGTTCTGCTAAATACAATTTCGCGACTGACTAACCAGCGCCAACAATTTTGTGAGTCGCGCACCCGATATTCGTACTCAACAACCTCGCCGTCGGGAGCATTTTCTAACTGCTGCAAATATTCGGGAACTCGATCTAAATCTTCAGGGTGGATAATGGTCTGCAACAGATTGCTGCCCATTGTGGCAACTTCTTCGAGACTATAGCCTAGAGTGTCAGTGAGTTCGCGGTTGCTGTAGACATTTCGCTGCTCGATATCATCGTAAACATAGAGAATATTTGGAGTTGCATTAGCAATGCGCTCGACAAAATGCTGGCTCTCTAGCAGGGCTGCTTCTGTTTGTTTGCGATCCGTAATGTCGATCGAATTACCAATCATGCGGTAGATGCTGCCAGAGGCATCCCGCAGCGGTGTCAGAGTTATGATATACCAACGTTCTGCACCTTCGATCTCGGCGCTGTCTTCGTAGGCAATCGAGCTGTCGGCCCTCAAACAATCGACGCACCTTTGCCGAAAATCTGCTGCTATTGGCGGGGGAAAAAGTTCTTCTGGGGTTTTGCCTTTGACATCATTGCTCAAAATACCTGTAAAGGCTTCTGCTGCAGCATTCCAGCCCGCGTAGCGAAACTCTCTATCTGCGCCGATATCTACCACGAAAACAGCTTGACTGGAGCCGTTATAGATGCTGTTTAAAAATTCTTCTTGTTCGCGCAATTGTGCTTCAGCTTTTTTGCGATCGGTAATCTCGACAGCACTACCAACAATGCGAAAAATTTTGCCAGATTTGTCTCGCAGCGGAGTCAGAGTTGTGATAGACCACACTTCTGTCGTGCCAAAACTAACAGCTTGTTCGTATAAAACTGAGCTATTTTCTAGCAAACATTCTCTTAATTTATTCCGGAAAAATGCTGCTGCAGACTCTGACAAAATCTCTTCGGGAGTTTTGCCGCGCGCGAATTCACTGCTGATGCCGCTGAGTAACTCTGCTCCTCGATTCCAGCCAACGTAGCGAAATTCTCCGTCTTCGCCGACATCTACTACGAAAATGCTGTAGTCTACGCCGTCGTAAATGCTGCCCAAAAATTCTTTTTGCTGCTGTAATTCTTGTTCTATGATTTTGCTCTCTGTAATATCCGAGTGTGTTCCCACCCACAGGCGAACGCTGCCGTCTGCGTTCAATAGGGGCACAGCGCGCACGCTCATGTACCTGTACTCGCCGTCGTGCCGCAGCAAGCGGTGTTCTATTTGGTATAAGGTGCTGTTGGCAAGTGCATCAGACCACATCCTGGCAGTATATTCTCTGTCGTCTGGATGGATAGCATCCAGCCACCCCCATCCTTTGATTTTGTCGTAAGTCGCTCCGGTGAATGCACTCCATCCTGTTTGTTCGGTGACAACTTCGCCGGCGGCTGTAGTGTCCCAAACAATTTGGGATGTGGCTGTAATTAAGCAGCGGTAGCGTTCCTCGCTTTCTTCCAGGGCTTTTTCTGCTTGTTTGCGATCGCTAATATCGCGAGCAACTCCGACTACACCGATGATGTTTCCGGCTCGATCGCGCAAAGGACTTTTGGTAGAGAGAAATGTTCGGATGTTACCCTCGCTATCTTTTGCTACTTCCTCGATCGTTTCCTCAATCCCAGATTGCCAGATCCGGCGGTCATTTTCCACCAGCATATCTGCAATCTCCGGTCCAAATAATTCTGCATCTTTTTTGCCAATAATTTCAGATTTTGGCAAGCCAATAGCGGCCGCCGCTGGAGAATTTACCAAGAGGTGGCGGCCCTGAGTGTCTTTGACAAAAATGCTGTCACCTGTACTTTCGATGACGCTTTCAAAGAGGATGTTGCTCTCTAGTAGCGCGGCTTCTATTTCTTTGCGATCGGTGATGTCGCGAGATATGCCAATTACGCCGATAATATTTCCTTCCGAGTCGCGCCAAGGAGATTTCGCTGTTAGCAGCGCCCGCACTTCTCCATTTTTGGGGACAAGTTCTTCATAGCTTACATTTTCTCC
The DNA here is from genome assembly GCF_049646505.1 of Microcoleus sp. GTDB lineage: Bacteria > Cyanobacteriota > Cyanobacteriia > Cyanobacteriales > Microcoleaceae > Microcoleus. The sequence goes on along the minus strand of NZ_JBARVX010000513.1, from coordinate 4,682 downwards.
CGATGCAATTGTCTTGCGGTCTCCTTCGATAATTTCCTGGGCAATTTCTGGGGGAAATAAATTTGTATCATCCCGGCCTAGCATTGCATCCGCCGATGTTTGCAGCCAGTCAGCAGCCACCGAATTTACGATCGCGTAGCGGCCTTGAATATCCTTGACAAAAATGATATCCGGGGTGCTTTCTATCACGGAACGCAAGATAGAATTGCTCTGCTCGATCGACTCTTGGGCTTGTTTGCGATCGGTAACGTCGCGGCCGATCGCGTACATCAATTCTTCTTCGCATACAGGGCTAACAGTCCAGGCTATCCACTTGTAAGACCCATTTTGACACAGCCAGCGGTTTTCAAAACCAACGCTACTGTTTCCCGCAGCAATGCTTTCAGCTTCTTTGATAGTAGCTTGGCGATCGTCTGGATGCACGAATTCAATGAAGAGTTGGCCAACCATTTCTGCTGGGGAATAGCCGAGTATTTTTTCTGCTGCTGGGTTGATGCGTTTGAAATAACCGTCAAAACCAATGACGCACAGCATATCTGGCGAGAGGCTAAAAAAGCGATCGCCCTCGTCGGATTTGCCCGATTGGCGATCGTTTTTCTTAGCAGCAGAGGCGTGCGATCGCGCCGCTGCAGCCAGCAGGACAATATTTGCTATTGCCAAAAATCCCAGGGCGATCGGGCGATCGTACAAACCACAGGCACCGCTTGCTACCAGCCACCCGTTTAGTAGCAGCAGTACGACTATCAAAACTGAAAATTGGCTGCTGCGGGCGATCGTCGCTAAGCTGATGTTGTTTTCATATAGCATTCTGGATTTAGTCTTTTGTTTTCTGTTGACTTCAGCAGCCGCGATTTCTCTCAACCGCATTTGCAGAAAGTGTAAAAATTTATTATTTATTTTTTTGATATGAACAGAATCAGTCATTTTGTTACTCCAAAATTCAGAGGGATATTGGCTGTTTAAAACTTAAAATCAAACTGTTTAAATGCTGTAAAAAATTCCAACACTGCGAATTCAACCATTGTAGCCCACATTCCGCACTCTCAACTATCACAATCGGTTTTTACTTGTTTCGATCGAGCAATAAAACTATAAATTATACTTCTGCACCGAAAGCCCAACGGATATAATTCTTTCAAAGGGTATAATCTATTACGCTGTAAATCGATTTTTCTGAGTAATTGTGCTGCATGACATCCTAGGGTGCGGAATGTGGGTTGTAAGTATTACCTAAATCTCAGCAATCCGACCAGCAAATTCAGTATATTTACGGAATTTGCTAGTGATTTATAATAGCTAAGGCACGCATTTTATAATTTTTTCAACAGGTTTAAAGGGTTTATTTCTCATCATGCACTAAACATTGCTGTCAGTCATTGGACATTTGGCCTAATCTAGCTAGTGCCGAAACAAAACTTAATTATTTAGAGTAAATTAGAAGCGCATTATTAAGTGATATCGTGTCCCGTCGATTGCCAAAACAAAAAGGGTTCGTAGTGCGTCATACCAATTTCATAAAGTAGCGCTAGATATTACCCCCCCAACCCCCCCTTATTTCGGGGGGGAGTGGGGGGGGTAGTAGCACATAGGTCAGAAAAATGGTATCAGTCAGTGTCCGCAGAACGAAAGCGGACACTAGGACGCACTACGAACCAAATCTTATCGAGGTACGCGGGCGAGCAATTCCAGATAAAATTGCCAATCGCGGGCAGATATTGAAAGAATCTGCGTTAATTTGTGTAAATCTGCCTTAATCTGCGGCTTGCCTTTCGATCGCAGATTTGGCACTCTTGTCTGCTGCTTCGCGGCCTAATTGCTGTTGGCGAATGCGTTCCAAATTCCCCGCCGGAATAGCAGCGATAAGTTGCTTGGTATAAGCTTGTTGCGGTTGGCGGTAAATGCGATCGGCTGTACCCATTTCCTCGATTTTACCTTTGTTCATGACGATCGCGCGATCGCTCATAAACTTAACCACGCTCAAATCGTGAGAAATAAAAATATAAGTCAGTCCAAACTCTGTTTGCAACTCCTTCAGCAAATTTAAAACTTGCGCCTGTACCGACACATCTAAAGCAGAAACCGACTCATCGCAAATAATAAACTTTGGATTCAAAGCCAAAGCTCTAGCAATACAAACTCGCTGCCGCTGTCCGCCAGAAAACTCGTGGGGGTAGCGCCGCATAATATCGGGATTCAAACCCACTCTATCCAACAAATAAGCCGCGCGATCGCGCTGTTCTTTCTGGTTCTTGCCAAAGCGGTGAATCACCATCGGTTCCATCACCGCCGCCCCAACACTCAGGCGCGGATCGAGAGAACTAAAAGGGTCTTGAAAAATAATTTGCAAATCGCGCCGCAGCCACCGCAATTTGCGATCGTACTCTTTTTTTCTTTGATAATTAGCGATCCACTGCCCTCTGGCACTACTTTTCGCCGGAGGAGTAATTTCTTGACCTTCAAAAAATACTTTACCGCTGGCGATCGGAATTAATTGCAACAAAGCTCTTGCTAAAGTTGATTTTCCGCAGCCAGATTCGCCCACCAAACCCAAAGTCTCGCCCGGGTAAACCTCAAAAGAAATATCGTTTACCGCCATAAATAAACGTTTAGTTTCGCCAAACATTCCCTGCACGGGAAAACCGACTCGCAAATTATTAACAGCTAACAAAGGCTGGGAAATATTCGGCAGCCTGGGCGGTTTTCCGGTGGCAAAAGCGGAAAGTCCGCCGCTGCTGTCGCCGTCTAAATCGATATTTTTCTCGACAATTATCAATTCGCCGCTGGCATTTGTGCTGACATCCATAAAATCGGAAACTGTCGGCAAGCGGCGCCTTTGCCGATCGAGAGTTGGGCGGCAAGCTAACAGACCTTTTGTGTAAGGATGTTGGGGATTGCTGAAAATTTGTTCGATCGCAGCGCACTCAACAATTTTGCCTCGGTACATCACCGCCACCGTATCGGCAATTTCAGCAATGACAGCCAAATCGTGGGTAATAAAAATCATTGCCATGCCTCTAGAGTCGCGCAACTCGCGCAGCAAAGCTAAGATTGTGGCTTGGACTGTTACGTCTAAAGCCGTTGTCGGTTCGTCAGCAATTAATAATGTTGGATTGCAGGAAATGGCCATTGCAATCATCACGCGCTGGATTTGACCGCCGGAGAGTTCGTGGGGGTAGCGATCGAGCATAGCTTGTTTTTGGCCGTTGATGAGCTGCATCAAATCGCGATCGTTCTCCCCAACAGCTTCTTGCTGCCCCAAACACCGCTGCCGGAGTTCTTCGTCTCCCGCTAGCAGCTTCACCTCTTGCAGCAGAGAAGCAGCTTGGCGCCGCGCTTCTGTCTGCGACACCTTTTGGTGCAGACAAATGGCTTCTGTGAGTTGAAATCCGATCGTATAAACAGGATTTAGCGAACTCATCGGCTCTTGAAAAATCGTCGCAATCTGGCTGCCCCGGTAGGTTTGTTTTTCCCTGTCCGGCATGGCCAACAGATTTACAGATCCTTTGCTAGCGCCGTCTTTGGTCGGATAGAACCAAATTTCGCCCTCGATATTTGTTGAGGAACTCGACAGCAAATTCATCACGGCCAGGGATGTTACGGATTTTCCCGACCCCGATTCTCCCACAATTCCCAGAGTTTGCCCTCGCTTGACCTCAAACGAAACGCCGTCAACAGCTTTGACTGTTGCAGACGCATCGCCTGCGTCCGCAGATGGAAATTCAACCCGCAGGTTGCGAACTTCGAGGACGGTTTCACTCATGGATATCTACGGCAAAAGTTAAATGGAGATTATGTGGATTGTAGCAGGGCTCGCTCAAGGCAGAAGGCAGGGGGAAAGTCTGAATTTTTAAATTAGAAATTTTTTAACTAATGGCGATTTTCGCGCTGATGAGTGAAATATAGATGCTTGGGTAGGAGGGACAGGGCAGTGCCGTGTCCCTACTATATTTCATAGAATGAAAAACTGCGATCGAACTCAAAACTGACAAGTCGGAACTACTTAAGTGCCTTCTGACAGAGAGGAATTTTCTCAATAACCGATGACTTGAGTGTCTGCAGGCAGTGCAGTGGCCTCGGAGACCTTTTTAAACACGGTTGCTTGCTCGTTTAAGGAATTAGGTCTCGCCTGTCCGGGATTGGTGCCTTGCAACTGAAGGCGCATTTGACCTTCGGGAGTCAGCTCAAAAATAGTTTCAACCGTTTCTGTGCTGCTGAGGCCGACATCCAGGTGCATTGGTTGTTGACCGAGATTCACTTTGTACCTCATTTCTTTGGCGCGGGCGGCTCCGTCGGGGCCTTTAGCCATGAGAAATAATTTGCCTTCTGGGGCGAAGACGAAGGTGAAAGACTGACCGGATGGGACTGTACCTTGCCATTGACCTAGGAGTTGCTGGTCGATGTTGCTAGCGGCCGGGGCGGCTACTTCGCCAATTGTTGGTTCTGCTGCGGATGCCGGGCCCGGTGAAGCGTTGAAGCTGGCGAGGATGCCGAAGCAAATGCCAGTTGCGATCGCTTTGCCAATCATTTTTGAATTAGACATGAGACCGATCTAAAAATTGGTTATTCTTTTGTACACTCTAGCGGTAAAAGCGTAAATTGTTTAGTTTTAAGTTCTTTTAGATATAGATATATAGCCTTTCAAGCGAAAGATGAGGTACTGTGCGGGATAGGGCATAGGGCAT
>NZ_JBARVX010000512.1:0-2448 GCF_049646505.1 Microcoleus sp. | reverse complement strand
TTACTGAATTAGCATTTTTTATTTGGCGGCGCATCAACCGAGATTTTTTTGATAATAATTTCAGGGGAGTGCGCGCGAGCGAGTTGAAAAAGCCGGTTTTGGCGATCGCCAGCGCGTCAGCCCTTGTATAGCAGTATTTTACACAATTTTTGATATTAAGGGAAGATGCTACTGGGAAAAATGCCTCGATTGCGTAGGATTATTTCTTTCGGTAGAAGTCAATTAAGCTGGTTTGCGGTTTAGTAGCCCTGTTATATAAAAATCAAAGGCAAAAAGTGCGATTTCGGTCGCTGTAAAAATCTCCATCTTAGGTACCATAGACTAAATATTTTAAATATTATTAAATTAACTGTATGCGATAAAAAGTTATCAGTTAAGAGAACTTGCCAGCACAACCTACCGCAGCAAATATCAATCGCGTAACAAATTTTAATGTACTTCGCGCCGTGCAGTATCCTGTAGCTTGTTCGCCCCAAGTTTGGGCAACTAGCAGTATTTTTCAACTCTGGCAAATGATGTTAAATTTAGTCTCCGATGCCCCCAACAACCAACGACGAATTATCGAGTCCGCACTACCAAAATCGATTAACAAAATGTCGCGGCATAACTTAAATATTGGCTCATCTTTGCTGGGTTGGCAATTCGATAGATCCGGTTCATTAATAGCCTGTCTGGTTACTAAAAAGTGTGGTAATTTGCTAGTAATTATTGAATTTTAAATTGGGTAACTCGTAATGGGAAATTTCAAATCCCAAATCCCAATTGCCAAATTCCTCAAAATCCGTTTGCATCTCGTATATTGTTCGTTAACTAAACTTTTTTCTGCCCGCAGCGGCAGTGCGATCGGCTATATTGTATTGAGAAGTGGATTAATTTGTTGGCTGGCGCGGTACCCTCAAACAGCCGATCGCCCCAGCTTCTGAATCAATATTGTCCGCCATCAACAACAGCAAGGAACCGTGGAATCATGTCAAAAATTTTAGTAGTGGACGACGTTCCCAGCGAACTAGAAATCATCTGCCGCATTCTTGAAGATGCCGGAATGCAGGCGATTCGGGCTAGCGACGGCGAAGAAGCGATCGCCCTGATCCGAGAAAAACCCCCGGATCTTGTCGTTTTAGACGTAGTGATGCCGCGAATGAACGGATTTGAAGTAATCAGAGAATTGCGGGGCGATCGCGCCACTGCCAACTTGCCAGTAGTATTTTGTACTCATAAAAACACCGAGATCGATAAAGCTTGGGGAACCGATTTGGGCGCCGACGCTTACGTCAGCAAACCCTTTGAACCTCAGCAACTCGTCAACATCGTGCAGCGCCTGCTTTGGGCCTAAACAAAATATAAAGCTTTCAGTAGCTTTTACAAAAAATATCATACCTAGAAACCCCGTTTTATGTAATAAACTGGGTTTCAAAATTCCCTAAAAACTTTACTTTTAATGATAGCGACTGGCCCCGCTGCCAAACCGGGAATTTATTTCACTCAAGCCTTTGATGCCCAAAAACTGATGCCCAAAAACTCACTTCTGGCGATCGGCTTTCCCGGCCCAGCAAAATCCTACTGTGTAATATCGTTTCCGGTGGCATCGGAATAATAAAATCGAAACACTCAACAGTTAACAGTCAACAGTCAACAGTCAACAGTCAACAGTTAACAGTCAACAGTCAACAGTCAACAGTTAACAATTCCCCAGGAGTGCAACCGGAATTTATATAAGCTACACTAGAAACAAAAAACCTGCAATGAAAACAACTGCTCCTCCGGCGGGAAATCAGACAAGTGGAACAAAGCAATTTCTCCTCTTCGGTCAAGGAGGCAGTCTGTTCGGCATAGAATTAGAGGCAGTGCGAGAAGTGCTTTCCCTCAACGAACAACCGATTTCCCCGGTTCCCAACACCCTGCCATTTTTGCTGGGATTAACCAACTTGCGGGGCGAAATCTTAGCAGCAGCAGACTTCGGACGGTTTGCGGGTATCGAATCGGTTGACATCCACCACCCCAGCAGCCGCATCTTAGTGGTAGAAGCGCCAGATCCGCGAGACGTGAGATTGTCGAGAATGCGAATGGGATTGGCAGTTTCCCGCGTTGAAGGAGTTTTGCCTCTCAATCCCGATCGAATAGTCTCCGCCATCGATGTCAGTCCCGAACTCGTTCCTTTTCTCAAAGGTTTGTACAATTGCGAAGGACGCTTGCTGATGATAGTCGATGTCGAAGCGATCGCCCATTCCGAACGCTGGTAAGTAGAAGTCATTAGTCATTAGTCATCAGTCATTAGTCATTAGTCATTAGTCATTAGTCATCAGTCATTAGTCATTAGTCATTAGTCGGTAGGGGCGGTGGATGGTGCGGGCCCGCCCTCTTAGCAGTCATTAGTCATTAGTCATTAGTCATGTTTTGCTGTCCTTCCCCCATCGAACGTCCAACTTCATCAGGAAGAAGGAAGAATAT
>NZ_JBARVX010000511.1:0-6086 GCF_049646505.1 Microcoleus sp. | reverse complement strand
TTCGACACCAACAAAAACGGAGAAATCGACCCATCAGAAGGCAATATAGTAGCCATAGGAGGCACTGACACCGCCACCGGCTTACCCCTAGAAACACCAGTCACCGCACCGCCCGATTCCACAGTTGTCACCCTCCTAACCAGCTTAGTCGCCGACTTAACCGACAAAGGAACTGCACCAGAATCAGCCCAATCTTTAGTCAAAGCCGCCCTTGGACTCCCCGCTGAAGTTGACCTGACTAGCTTAGATCCGATCGCAGCCACCAACCAAAATTTACCAGGCGGAGTCCAAGTCTTATCCGCAATGGTGAAAGTCCAAAACTTTATCACCCAAACCAGCGCTTTGATTGACGGCGCTTCCAGTGCACTCAATACCGATATTGTCAAAGCTGTTGTCAGTTCAATTACCGATCGAATTCAATCCAGTACAGTCTTAAACCTCAGCAACGCAGCAGCCTTAGAACCAATCATTCAGCAAGCAGCCGCAAAAATTCAGCAAATAGACCCCAGTTTCAACAGTCAACAAATCACCCAAATTACCTCGCAAGCCGCGACAGTAATGGCTACCGCAAATCAACGCATTGATAGCGCTGTCTCCAACCCAACAGCAACATCAATTCCTGAATCAGTTGCCCGCGTTCAACAAGTAGCCTTGGGCCCGACAACTCAAGACTTCAAAGCAGTTGGTACGGGAAATAAACCAATTTCTCTGGTAGTTACTGAGAATACCGGTGCTGCTTTAGATAGCCGAATTCAAGCAGTAGTTTTACCAGTTGGCCTTGCGACTCCCGTTCTCACCGGCGATGCAGATTTGGGCAGCAATTCCCCGAATGCAATTCTCGGTACAAATGGCGACGATATCCTGATTGGCGACAGCGCGGATAATGTATTGATGGGTATGAGGGGCAATGATTCCCTCGATGGAACTCTGGGAAATGACACTGTTTTCGGCGGCAAAGGTAGCGATACTTTGCTCGGAAGTAGCGGTGATGATGCCTTGTTTGGCAATCGCGGCGCTGACATTTTGAACGGCGATGATGGCAACGATATGCTTTACGGAGGTAAGGGCGATGATTTGCTGACTGGCGGTTTGGGAATTGATACTTTGACGGGAGGAATGGGAGTAGATAAATTCCTACTCTCTACGAATTCCGGTACTGATACGATCGCAGATTTTGAACTCGGTCAAGACTTGTTAGTATTGGGTAGCGGGCTGGATTTCTCGCAGTTGGCGATTAGTCAAGATAGCGGGGCTACTTTAATCCGGTTTGCCCAAAGTGGGGAGATTTTAGCTTCTCTGGGCGGTATTTCTGCTAGCAGTATTAGCGCTGCCAATTTCGGATTGATTTAAGATTGAGTTGGATTCAATCACTTGTTTTAATAGTCTGGCAGATCCCCCCTAACCCCCCTTAAAAAGGGGGGGACAAGAATCTTCTCAAAGTCCCCCTTCTTAAGGGGGATTTAGGGGGATCTGGCCTCGGCGGTAAACGAGAGATCGAGAGGCTTTTAGATTTAAGTTGACACCAATGACCTAGCCTAAACCGTATTACTTCCACATCAGCAGCGCTGATAACGCATTCCCGGCAACTGCGAAACTAATCCCAACAATTCTAATTGCAAAAGTATACCAGAAACTGTTCCCGCTTCTAATCCCGCTGCTTCCACAATTGTATCAAAAGAAATTGTCCCGGAGCCGATCGCACTTAACACCTTAGCCAATTCCGGCTCCAACGGCGGCGTGCGCTTCTCAACCGTCGGATTTGGCGGAAACAGCGACAACTGCTGGGCATTATCCAATTTTGGCATAGCTCCGAGCATTTCCAACAACCTGTCTTCGCTTAACAGCCGATCGCTATTCGGGAGAATTGGATGAGCACCTTTACTCAGCAACTCCAAACAACCAAAAGACCGCTCATCATCCAATCTTGCCGTCAAAACATACACATCCCGGCAAAAATCATTAGCTTGATAAGCAGTAATTAAAGCACCAGATTTGTGCGGAGCTTCTATCACAATTGTAGCTCGACTCAAGCCAGCAATTATCCGATTTCGGCGCGGAAAATTAGTTTTATTCGGTTGAGTTCCCGCCGGATATTCGCTAATTGCCAATCCCTGCTGCAACAGGCGATCGCACAACCGCTCATTCGGCCTAGGATAAACAATATCAACCCCAGTACCAAAAACAGCCAAAGTCCGGCCTCCAGCCTCCAAACAGCTTGTATGAGCCTCCGTATCAATTCCCGCAGCAAATCCCGAAACCACAGTAAAACCGTTTGCAGCCAAAGCCGCACTAAATTTGCGAGTCCAGCGGCGGCCGTATTCCGAAGGACTGCGAGTGCCAACAATTGCCACCGTCGGCGTAATTCCGCAGTTTTCCTTAAGGTCAACTAAACCGCGATAGTACAGCACCGGCGGCGGATTGGGAATCTCTAATAACAAGCTGGGATAATCTGGATCGGCGGGTGTCCAGAAACAGGGATTTTTAATAAGATGTTGTTCGATAAATTCTTGGGGATTGAGTTTGGATCGTTCTTGCAAAACCGTTTCTATTGTCTGTTTCCCAAACCCTTCGACTCGCATTAAATCTACGGGCTTAGCCGTCCAAGCTGCTGCCAAACTAGGAAAATGTTGGTGCAATCTTTGCAACAAAATTGGCCCGATACCGCTAATCTGCGACCATGCTAACCAGTAAGCGCGTTCTTCTAGCAACGATTTGCCCTCAATTGATCTGAAAATGATTCGCTCATTTTGGGTTGGGATATAGATTTTTTTTAACGAACCGCGAAGGCGCAAAGAGCGCGAAGGGAAGAAGAGAAAGAGTTAACAAGAATGGCTAAGCTTTCCAATCTATAAAACGGGCATAAATATAAGCAATAATTTCTCCGGTAACAGTCCGAAAACCTTCGCTCGATTTCCACCATTCCTGCGGGTTGTAATCTTGGGGTTCTGCAGCTATTATCCCGACTTTAATTTCAGGATGCAGCACTTCTTTAAAAATAATCCAACTTCTGCGGGCGTGAGGGCCAAAGGAATAGAGATTAATTGTGTCTACTTTTAGGGGCGATGCAGCCAGCCAATCTCGAAGGGCGATCGCCGAAGCGGCTGTGCGGTGTTTCACAACACTCGCTGCGGGTACTGCTACCAGTTTGTCCTTGTCAAATCCTAGCGCAATACAAGTCGCCGCTGTCAGTTCGGCGTAATTTTTATATTCAGCGAGATAGTAGCCTTTGCTTACTGGAAGTCCGGTGGTAATTAATTGGCGGTATTTGCCTTTTTTGAATTCGGCGATCGCACTTTCGATCGCATAATCCGGCAACCACCCTTCCACAACCAATATATCTGCTTTCAGCGGCGAGTTTACTGCCAAAAATGGATGGATATTTGTGAGAATTAAGACCATTGCAATTATTAATCCCGCGATCGCAATTACCCAACCTTCCCAGGTAATTGCCCACATTTCTCGGCGGCGGATCAGACTAATTTTGATTTTAGGTTTTCGCATTCTGCCAAAATTCCGATCGATAGAATTCTTGAGGATTTACCCACTCTGAGGCTAGAAACTTGGTTTCTAGCCTCAGAGTGCGATCGCAAACTGAGCTTATATAAATCAGGCCAAAAAACCTAATTTTCGAGTGCAAAATTAAATCCATTAAATCCGCTACAAAATTCGCTGCCGAACCTTCTCTACTGTTTTTGTTTGAGATACTCAAAAACGCTCTTATCTCCGATGTCCTGCGGCATGGGTTGAAAGAACTTGCGGACTGCAAAAATGATGAACAATATTGCCCAAAATCCCAGCAACAACTGTTCGCTTTCCGGTGACAGAAAACCGAAAATATGTCCTAAAATCAACAGCGGAACTCCCGGAGTTAAAAACTTAGTTTCTAGGCGGTTGAAGCAAAAAGCTTCTTTAAAATAAATCCCATTTAATGCCGCAAAAGTAAAGCCAATTCCCCACAAAGTCGCTGGATTTTCGTACACTGCTAAAGCTAAGGGTTTGCTGCTTTGTAGGGCGACAAATACTGCTGCCGCGCCGCCGATCGCCCAAAACGCCTGTAACGTGCGGTGCAGCGGAATCATGTAAATGTGAATAGTTGCTAAACTAACGCCTAAAGCGATCCAGAAACACGCAAAAACAGGCGTTAAAGCTTGGATTGCTGTTGGGCTGTCGCCGCTTTGCAACACCAGAGTAGCGCCCACCGCCAAACACAGCGCCGCCACTCCCAACCCGGCGCGGTAGATCAGCACTCCGGTGCGATCGCTTTGAGTAATCGTAAACTCGCCGAATTGCCCTTGATAGACTTCCGATTCATCGGGCGATTTCAGTAATTGCATCACAGCTTCCTCCTATCAGACACGAATGTACTTCTGCCAAGATATACTTTATTAATTAACCAGTACACCGGAACCGAGCGATGCCTAAATTTAACAAGCCTCAACTTAACAAATCTAAAGTTAACAAGTCTAAATTTGACGATCGCCCAAATCAAACCAAACCTCTGCTTTCAGAATCAGAACTTCCTCCAGTCCAGCTTGATGAAACCATTGTAGCAGGCAGAAGACCGAAACCGTTCAACGACTTGCAGCGCTTGCTTGCCGAAATACCGGAATTGACAGGGGGGCTCACTCCAGAAATGTTCGCCGAGTTCGCTGAAAATAACCCATTTAACGACAAGAAATTTGAAACCAAAATTAAAAAAATCTTAGGAACTAAAACTATTAATTCCACCCGCGACAATTCAATTAAATATCTAGAATACATCAAGCAACATATCCAATTTCCCTGCCAGGTTACGGGTATAGAAGAGTTTGAATGGGAAGAAGAGTATACAATGGGTTTGGGTAGTAAAAAAGAATATGCAAGGCTTAAAAAAACTCAACCTTCTTATACTGATAACTTCACAATTAACCGAGTTGAGGATTTTGCGGTTGGTGAAGACGGCATCTTTGCCAGAGTGCAGCGCGTCGGCGATCGCAAAAAATTTATGTTGCTTTTAGCAGAGTTAAAAGCAGTCGATCTCATCTCCCCAAACCATCAGTTATTGCAAGATTATGCAGTGTGGTGGATCAACTATTAAGGAAGAGTGGGAGAGGGGGAGAGGGGGAGAGGGGAAGAGGGGGAGAGGGGGAGAGGGGGAATAGAAAAAATCTTCCCTTTTTCCTCTACCTTCGCCTTCTTGATTACCAGAAAAAATTGGTTTAAAGCCTCTCCCTGATCGGGATAAATTAAAATCAGACGATTCATTACTCCAATCCTCTTCCTTCTTTTGTCAACTGTCAACTGTCAACTGTTTGCTGTTAACTGTTAACTGTTAACTGTTAACAGAATTAAATTGAAGCAGCAAAGTGCGATCGCTCTACTTTTGCCAAAGCTTCCACCAAACTGCGAACAGCAGCAATCATCGCCACTTCGCTATTAAGTTGACTCACAGCAGAACCGACACCAACACCCGCAGCGCCCGCGCCAACAGCCAGCGGTGCGGTGACGCTGGAGATGCCCGAAGCGCAGAGTACGGGAACTTGTACGGCGCGGGAAATTTCAAAGGCTGCGGCCAAAGTAGGCGCTGCTTTTTCAATTAATCCTAAAGTTCCGGCGTGAATTGGTTGGGCGCTGGTGCCGCCTTCGGTTTGAATAATATTAGCGCCAGCTTTGACTAATTCTGTTGCTAACTGCACTTGTTTGTCGAGTGCCAAAATGTGGGGAACTGTGACAGAAAGCGTGATGTTCGCAAATAGCGATCGAGTTTCGCGAGTCAACTCCAAAACTTCCTCAGCTTCAAAGCGGCGGCCCTGTGCGTAGAAAGCATCAAAGTTGCCAATTTCAATCAAATCAGCGCCAGCTTCTACCGCAGCGACAAACTTTTGCGGTTCCACAGCCGATACACAAATTGGCAAATTTGTCAACTGTTTTGCCATCAATACCAAATCGCGATCGCAAGCAATATCGACAAATGTTGCACCGCCGAGATCCGCTGCTTTGACAACAGCCGCAACGTTGGCCGCATCAAAATTATTTAAACCGCTGATAATTTTCAAGGCGCGGCCTTGCTCAAATGCGCGCTGCAATTTAGAATTTACACTCATCGT
>NZ_JBARVX010000510.1:0-17655 GCF_049646505.1 Microcoleus sp. | reverse complement strand
CAATTCTGGCGGCTGTATCCTAAAGAGTAAGTTGTGGAGCCGGTGTTATGGCACAGATTTTGACGATCGCGGATGCTGCGACTTTTGAAGTCGTGCAAGAGTTGCTCTCAGGGGAGGGACATCAGGTGAGAGTCGCCCCCGACGGTAAGGATGGTTTAGATTTGGCGCGGGACTTCTCCCCGGATGCGATATTTTGCGATGGGAATTCGCCTCAAATCAACTGGTTGGAGATGTGCCGGCTGGTGAAAGCCGAGCGAGAATTGGCGGCTGCTTATTTTGTGCTGCTGACAACACCAGAGCAATTTGCAGAAGTTCAAGAATTCGAGGGGCTGATTGACGATTTCCTGTTTAAACCGATAGTTAAGCAAGAATTGTTGGGGCGGGTGCGCGCGGGGAAGCGATCGCAGCGTTTGAGGCTGGATCTGGAGCAAACTCAGAAAGAATTGCAACTGTCGCGCGATCGAATGTTGCAAACTGAAAAGATGTCTACTTTGGGCGAATTGGTATCTGGTATTGCCCACGATATTAACAATCCGATTACTTTTATTTACAGCAATCTCACTCACGTCCAAACTTATGCTACCGACTTAATACAACTGCTGCGATTGTATCAAAAACACCTAGTCAATCCCGACTCGGAGATCCTGCAAAAACAGCAAGATATGGATGTGGAATTCGTGCTCGACGATTTATTAAAAATTGTGAGTTCCATGCGAACCGGGAGCGATCGCATCCGGCAAATTATCTTGTCGGTACAGGATTTTTCCCGCAGCGATCGATCGGGCTGGCAGTTATTCGATATTTCCGACGGTTTAGAAAACACTCTGTTATTGTTGCAGCACCGCTTGCCGGCCCGCGATGGCAGGCGGGATATCAAGGTGATGAAGCAATACGGAAATCTGCCGCAAATTGAGTGTTACGCAGGTCAGCTCAATCAAGCTTTTCTGAATATTATCAATCACGCGATCGATGCTTTAGAAGAGTCGAGTCAAGAGCTGGAGGAGTCGAAATCAATCAAATTTAAGCCTGTGATTTTGATTGGGACTCAGGTAATCGATGCTCAGCGAATTGCTATTGAGATTGCTGATAACGGCATGGCAATTAGCCAAGATGCCACAGAGCAAATTTCCGATTCATTGTTCGTGGCAAAACCCTGGGAACGCAGCAGCATTTTGGGAATTGCTGCCAGCTATCGGATAATTGTCGAGCAGCACAAAGGAGAGTTAAAGTTTTTTTCGGAACCGGGTAAAGGTACTAAGTTTCGGATAGAAATTCCGATCAGACACAGTTGATTAATAGTATTTGCTGCGGCGTGGGGGCTAGTTTTGAAAATTGTTGGTAAAACGAGCCTCTACAAATGCGGTTGAATGTTTGTTAATCGAGTTGAGAAATTAGCCGATCGTTGATTTCGCTGCTAATTTTGTACTCGCACTGCTGTTGCAGCGGACACTCGCAGCAGCGGGGGTTTTTGGCAGTACAAACTGCCGCCCCAAAGTCCAGCAGTCCTAAATTCCAACGCCCGACTTGCTGTTTGGGAGCGACTCGTTCTGCAGCTTGCCAAAGTTCGGGCGATCGCCAGATCGGAGATAGTTGGATATCGATGACAAATTGCTGATAAATAGGATTGCTATAGCAGATTTAAATAAATTGTAAAACTCTCTTTCTACTCTCTTGCTCTGCGTTCTCTGCGTTCTCTGCGGTTAATAAAAAAAAAGCCCGATCGAGCATCCGCCAGACCCATAAACCGCGAAAATACTTTAATCTCAAATCAACCCACAATGTAAAATTTTGTATAGAAAATGATCGAAGTCCCAAAGAATAGACGATAGTTAACATTTAAGAGATTTCAACAGTCCGCAAAAACAAATTTAAAGCAGGTAATAAAATGGTAGTAGCAGCACCAGTTCAATCCCACAATCAATCAATTTTTCAAGCTCGTTACGACAACTTTATCGGCGGCAAGTGGGTAGCACCGGTGAAAGGAAAATACTCAGAAAACCTTTCTCCAATTACGGGAAAATCAATTTGTCAAATCCCCCGATCGAGCGCCGAGGATGTAGAATTGGCACTGGATGCCGCCCACAGCGCGAAAGACAAGTGGGGTAAGACGAGCCCAGCAGACAGGGCGCGGGTGCTGCACAAAATAGCCGATCGCATGGAAGAAAACCTCGATCGCCTAGCCACCGCCGAAACCTGGGACAACGGCAAACCAATTCGCGAAACCCGCCTCGCAGACATCCCGCTGGCGATCGACCATTTCCGCTACTTTGCAAGCTGCATCCGAGCCCAAGAAGGGTCGATCGGCGAACTCGACGGCACAACAGTCGCCTACCACTTCCACGAACCCCTAGGCGTCATCGGACAAATCATCCCCTGGAACTTCCCCATCCTAATGGCCGCCTGGAAACTCGCCCCAGCCCTCGCCGCCGGCAACTGCGTAGTCCTCAAACCAGCCGGGCCCACCCCCGCCTCAATCTTGGTACTGATGGAAATCATCGCCGACTTAGTACCGGATGGCGTAATCAACGTCGTCAACGGGCCCGGTGCCGAAATCGGCAAAACCCTCGCCACCAGCCCCCGCATTGCCAAGGTAGCCTTCACCGGCGAAACAACTACGGGCCGGCTGATCATGCAGTACGCTTCCCAAAATGTGATCCCCGTAACACTAGAATTAGGCGGCAAATCCCCCAACATTTTCTTTGAAGATGTCTGCGCCCAAGACGACGAATTCCTCGACAAAGCAGTCGAAGGATTTGTGATGTTTGCTTTCAACCAAGGCGAAGTTTGCACCTGTCCTTCGCGGGCGTTAATTCAGGAGTCAATCTACGATCGATTTATGGAAAGGGCGATCGATCGCATCCGCCAAATCAAACAAAACAACCCCCTAGATCCGACAACCGCCCTAGGCGCGCAAGTCTCCATCAACCAGATGGAAAAAATCGCCGAATACGTCAAAATCGGACACGCCGAAGGCGCAGAATGCCTAATTGGCGGCGAAAGAAACATCCTATCCGGCGACTTGCAAGAAGGCTATTACTTCCAGCCAACAGTCTTCAAAGGAAACAACAAAATGCGAATTTTCCAAGAAGAAATCTTCGGCCCAGTATTAGCCGTTACCACATTCAAAGACGAAACCGAAGCCTTAGAAATTGCCAACGATACCCTCTACGGCTTAGGTGCAGGAGTTTGGACTCGCGACATCAACACCGCCTACCGCATGGGCCGCGCCGTTCAAGCAGGCCGCGTGTGGACAAACTGCTATCATTTGTATCCCGCCCACGCAGCCTTCGGCGGCTACAAATCATCCGGTATCGGCCGAGAAAATCACAAAATGATGTTAGATCATTACCAACAAACCAAAAACTTATTAGTCAGCTACAGCCCCAAAGCTTTAGGCTTCTTCTAAGGTTTTAAGTCCTTGGGATCGAAAAAGGAAGAAGGACAAACTTCAATGATTCGTGAACTCCTTCTTTCTCTCTTTCCTCTCCGTCTCTGCGCCCTCTGCGCTCTCTGCGGTTAATAAAAAAAAATCTCATTCACAAACAAAATAAAATTGCTACACAAACAGGATAAAATGGAAAATATTCAAAAAGTCACCGCCACAGAAGCCGCTTTAAAATTAATCAACCATCTCAAAACTCAACACGGACAATTGATGTTTCACCAATCCGGGGGTTGCTGCGACGGTAGTTCCCCCATGTGCTATCCCGATGGCGAATTAATAATCGGCGATGGCGATGTATTGCTAGGAAAAATCGGCGGTTGTCCTTTTTATATCGCAGCGCAGCAATACGAACATTGGAAGAAAACGCAGTTAATTATTGACGTAGCATCCGGGCCGGGAGGCAGCGATTTTTCCCTAGAAGGGCCGGATGGAGAGCGTTTTATTACTCGTTCCCGCTTGTTTGTTAATGCTGATTGACTTTGTTTAGTTTGATTTTTGCACTATAGCAATTTTATTTGCAATGAACCGCAGAGGGCGCAGAGGGCGCAGAGAAAGAGGAAAGAGAGAAATAATATTTCTATTGAGAAGTTGGGCGTTTTTTGCGGTGTTTACTTTGTTTAGGGCAAACGTATTTCTTCAATAAAGGAGATGCCATCGAAAATGCCATTTTTAAATGCTTGAGTGCTGCGAACTCGCTGAGTTTCGCTGAGTAATGTCATTGTTTCAACGAAGGTTATCAGTGCATCATCTTGAGTTTTAGTGGCACGAAAGCAAACAGTTTCTTGGCCTGCATCCCACGCTATTGCCGCAAAATCAGAATAACTGCTAGAAGACAGTTTCAAAATCTGATTTTCAAACTCTCCTTGAAAATTTAGCTGGAGGCGAGAACCGTCTGAGTATTGGTAATTATTAATTTGTCGGTAGTGACTTCCTTCAATCGTTACGGTAAAATTACCGAAGAAGCTGCGAGAAAAATGTCCGCGAGTATCGGTTTTAATGTACTCGCCTTGCCAAGTGCCAATGTGACGTGTGAAAATTTCAGGAACTTTTTCTAAATCAGGAGGGTAAGATATATTTTCTGACATCGGGATTGCTCCTATTTGCTGTTTCTAACGGCGACCTATTTTCAGACTCATTTCACGGCTAGTGCGTTGATATTCGTGGACAATCGGTAATCTTTCGGTTTGGAATTTTTCGAGAGCTTCGGGAATATTCGCACTCTCTGCGAGATGTTTGGTTAAATACAAACCATCTTCCCAACCGGAAGTCATTCCTCTAGCGCGTGTGGAACTTTTGGCGTGGGCTGCATCTCCTATTAAGAGCACGCGCCCGTCATAGATTTTTGGTAGGGGGTCAATGTCGTAGGAAAAACGACAGACTATATTTTCGACTGGGGTTGATTCAATTAGTTTTCGCGCATCGTCTGGGAGTTTTGCTAGTTCTTGGGGAGGAATGATAGTATTATTAGGTTGCAGTTTTCCGATTTCGGAGTCGGTGCGTTCTTTTTCGATAAAGAAACCCCAATGAGTTCGACCTCCACCTATGTGAAAGAAGTTGGCATAAATTCCTCTACCGCGTACATAAACAAAAAAGTTTCCTTCGGGACAGAAGCTATTATCTTCGACTATTCCTCGCCAAACGATATCGCCTAAATAGAATAGTTCTACGTTGGGAACTATAGATTGACGAACTTTTGAGACGATTCCATCGGCACCAATTAACAAATCGCCTTCCCATTTAGTGCCGTCTTTAAAGTGGGCGATCGCGCTGTGCTCGGTTTGGGCGATCGATGCTAATTCTGCATTAAAATGAAGGCATTCTGGGGGTAATTCGTCGAGGATTGCTTCTAATATAGCTTTGCGGTGTACCAGCATTCCGGGGAGTTCGTTTTCTTGGTAGGTGACGGGTTCGGAATTGATGACACCGCCGCGCAAATTGCGAAACTCGAATACTTTGACAGCATCGCCCGAATTGATAATTTTTTCGGTAATTTTCGGGTTTCCTTGATGCAGTGCTTGCATACCTGGTTGTACGATCAGGATACCGCAGCCGTCGGTGCGCGGATGGGGTGCTTTTTCAAACAAATCAACCTGAAATCCTTGTTGAATGAGCAGAATTGCCAGATACGATCCTGATGTTCCTGCGCCGATAATACCTATCCGGGTCTGGGACGGAACCATTTGTGCTGCTCCTGATTTAAGATGGTCGATCGCTCCTCAAGGAATATTATATAGCAATCCTAAATGAGTCGTAAATATTTTTACCCCACCCCAACCCTCCCCGAACTCGCGGGGAGGGAGTAAGAAATTCACAAATGATTTAGGATTGCTATAATTACATAAAATAAGATTTGGGCAAAATCTCAACGGGCGATCGAGCTTTTGCTAATAGCGACAGGTTTCAAGCGGCCGCTAAAATCAGTATTGGAATCGATGCAGGATTAATAATTAATATCATGTCAGCTTGAACGATCGTATTGGTTTGATCCTTCGGATTTTTGTTTTTTTTTCCCTATAACTAACGTCCGAACGATCGAACCGTTTTGATTGCGATCGATCGACCGGACATAATATAATCGGTGAGTTGAAAATTATCGAACTCAGGAACGAAAAGTTAATAACTTAAGCATCTGCCACGCTTTTTTATCTCCAGAAGTCGCGAGGTAAAGAGAGGTAGAGCCTCCGCACCTGCATTACCAGGCAGAGCGAAAGTAACGAGCAATAAAAAAAAATGCTTTTTCCCAAATTGAAAATTATCGCACTAAGGAACTTAAAACCACATTAAGCTTTAGGACTGGTAATTAAAGCCAATTCAATTTTTTCATCAGGCTTTTGAGTGACTTGTGCGTCTAAACCCGGGCCAAAGAATTTAGCTATTTTTTCTTGCTTTTCTTCCCAAACTTCGATCGGTATCAGCGGCGAATAAAACTCTAGAATTAACCCGTAAGCACCATCCACATCTACTTCCCGCAACCCTTGGAGGAGAGGCCGTTCCTCGTCTGTCGGGGCCAGCCCCAAGCGCTCCAGAGAATCATCTAAGTGCGCGGGTTGGCCGTAGCGAAATCGGGTGATATCTTTCCGGACTTGGTTTTGAGTCTCCGTGGCCTGACTTTCTCGCAGGAGGAGAACTTCGCCAGAGGTGGGTTGGGTGAACTCGGCTGGTTCGAGTTCGGCTGCTTTCAGCGCCAACCCTCCCAACAACAGCGGAATTCCATAAAAAAACCCGGCTAGATTTAAGGTAGGTTTGTCGGTGAAGTAGGCATAGAAACCGACTACTGCTAGGATACCGCCCACAACTAAGGCTAGGCTTGCTAAAGAAGTTTTACGTAACATATTCGTGAGGTAAGTAGTCCGACAGAAACAAGATACTTTAATTATTATCGGGCAAAAAGTATGGAAAAAATTTAGTTTTTTTGCCAAAATACCTGCGAAAACTGCTAGCGTCAATAAGGGCGGGAGGGGTGTGCGCGCACAATCTTGTCTCTCGCCGCCAAAACTTATCCCGCTTTCCCCAGCGGCCTTGCGACTGGTAAATATCCGTGTAAATTGTGTGGCGCGGGTTCCAGAAGGCAATCGAGATCGGCAGTATCATTAAAGTATAGAGATTTGAACTTGCGATCGACCATCTTGCCCTTTCAACCAATTTTCGGACATGATCGAAGACGAAGACAGAAAAACTGCGGTCACAAACAAGTCGGTTCTAGAGCAGATCAACTCGCTCAAACGCGAAGATGAAAGGCTTTATAATATCTTAGCGATCGATGTCTGGGCCCTAGCCAAGACGATGGACGAATATCAACCGGGATTTTGGTCGGCTTTTATGAAAAATCGCGAGAAAGCTCTGAAGCGATTTTTAACTGAAGTGATGAAAAACAAACCCGCAGATTCTAAGCGTCCGCCTTTTCTGCGCTGAAGTTTAGCTGATTTTTTGAGGTACAATCAAAATATAACACAGATTCAAAAACCCCGATCGCGTTTGTCACTTACAATATAAAAAACAGTGAAGGACGAGTTCAGAAATCTATGTCGGCGAATTAAATATTCTCGTCTGTTCGCAGGGGGAATGTCAAATATTTTTGTTAATAGTAGCAAAGGCGAAAAACAATGGATGCACAGACAATTAAAGAGCGCGTAGCAGAAATCGAAATCAAGCGGGAATCTCTCGTGCGGCTGTTAGACCGATCGGACTTGGGAGCTCTGAGAATCGATGTCAGTCAGGCGATCGAGGAAATTGACGATTTGTTAGAAGAATTTAAGCGTACTTTTAACAGTTAATAGTCATTAGTCATTAGTCATTAGTCATTAGTCAACAGTCAATAGTCAATAGTCATTGGTCATTGGTCATTAGAGCCTAAGCTGTTTTGCATTTAATTTGTATCGTTGGGGCTGACAGGATGCCTCGGTATCAACCAGCCCATTTAACCCGGAACCCGCCAGGGGTTGAAACCCTAGCGGATTGTGGGAAAGCGCGTTGTTAAGTGGGCACTAACTATCAGATGCCCACCCCACAAAAGTTTAAATAAAAACAACTGTGAAGATTAGATGCGCGACAGCTTAACTAATGACTAACAACTAACAACTAATACCAATTTCCTAAAGTAGCGCTAGATATTACCCCCCCCAACCCCCCCTTATTAAGGGGGGGCTAAGACTTCATTAGCACATTTTTAGAAAAATGGTATAACAACTAACAACCAACAACTAAGAGGGCGGGCACTCTTGGCACCGCCCCTACCAACTAACAACTAACAACTAACTATTGACTAATGACTAATGACTGACTAAGGACTAACAACTAACAACTAACAACTATTGACTAATTCAGAGCCATATCCATCAAAATCTGTTGGGAACTAACCTCCGGGTTATTAGCAGGCGGCCGCCGCTGAGAATAGTGTCCCCCAGGCTGCAAATCCCAGGCTTGACGGTTGTCCGCCAACATCACACCCAAAATTTCTTGTAACTCCATCACTATAGTCGGATCTTCCACTTGGACGATCGCCTCAACTCGTCTTGTAAGATTGCGCTGCATCCAGTCAGCAGAACCAATATACACCTCTTCGTCGCCACCGTTGAAAAAATAAAACATCCGCGAATGCTCTAAAAAGCGGCCGATAATACTGATAACCTTGATATTTTCGCTAACACCCTCAACGCCCGGACGCAAACAGCAAATCCCCCGCACAATCAAATCAATTTTAACTCCCGCTTGCGAAGCTTCGTACAAAGCAACAATGATTTGAGGGTCAACTAAAGCATTCATTTTAGCAACAATCCGGCCGCAGCTACCCATGCCGCTATCAGCATTCGATTGGCAGAATTCTGCCTCGCGGCGGATTAATGCTAAAAATCGATCGCGCATATTGACCGGTGCAACCAACAATTTTCGATAAGATAGCTGCCGCGAATAACCGGTTAAATAATTAAACAAGTCCGTCAAATCCGCACCCAAATCTTCGCGACAACTCAACAAACCCACATCAGTATACAGTCCAGCAGTTTTCGGGTTGTAATTTCCCGTGCCGATGTGGACGTAGCGGCGAATAAATCCGTCCTCGCGGCGCACTACCATCACAATCTTGGTGTGGGTTTTGAGTCCCACCAAACCGTAAACAACGTGCACTCCAGCTTGTTCTAACTTGCGAGCCCAATTAATATTATTTTCTTCGTCAAACCGGGCTTTGAGCTCGACTAAAACGGCTACTTGCTTGCCGTTTTCCGCTGCTTCAATTAAAGAACTGACGATCGGCGAATCACCAGAAGTGCGGTATAAAGTCATCTTAATGGCTAACACGGAGCGATCGTGCGCCGCCTCAGTAATAAACCGCTGCACCGTCGCCGCAAACGAGTGATAGGGATGGTGCAGCATCACATCTCCCTGGCGGATAGCCGTGAAAATATCCTCACCATCCTCAACATCCAACATCGATTTGCCTAAAACTATTGGCGATTGCGAGTTCCGCAAGCGCGGCGGCACCACCGGAGTCCACGGGGGGTCTTTCAGTTCCGGCACTGGCAGCCCGACAAAAGACATCAAATCCTTGAGGCCTAGCAGCCCCTCCACGACGTAAACATCCTGCTCTCCGAGATCCAGCTCATCCTTCAACATATCTCGCACAGCAGGCGGCATAACCGCTTGAATTTCCAGGCGCACCGCAGAACCTGTAAACCGGCGCTTGCGGAGTTCCTGTTCAATGGCCAGCAGCAAATCCTCCGCCTCATCTTCCTCCACCGTCAAATCAGCGTTGCGAGTAATGCGGAACGGGTGATATTCCTGAATGTCCATCCCCGGAAACAAAGCCTCTAAATTGTGGGCGATTACCTGTTCGAGAGGTACCCCCGTCCACACAGAAGACTTGCCTTTTTGCTGCCACTGCAAATCCCCCGGTAGCTGCAAAAATCGGGGCAGCACCTGCGGTACTTTGACGCGGGCAAACAATTCCTCCTGGGTGTTGGGGTCTCTGACAACTACTGCTAGATTGAGGCTGAGGTTGGAAAGGAACGGGAACGGATGGCTGGGGTCAACCGCTAGGGGTGTGAGTACGGGAAATACTTGTTCTTTGAAGTAGCGGTGCAAGTAATTCCGCTGTTCTTGATTGAGGTCGATGTAGTCGAAAATGTGGATGCCGTTTGCTGCTAATTTCGGCCGCAGGGTTTGGTCAAAATAGGCGTGTTGCTGAGTAACCATCGGCAACAAACGCTTGTGGATGGCATCTAGCTGTTCTTGGGGCTTGCTGCCGTCGGGGGTCAATTTGCTAACTTTTGCTTCTACTTGCTGCTTGAGCGCCGCTACTCGCACCATAAAGTATTCGTCTAGGTTTGAGCTAAAAATTGCCAGGAATTTGAGTCTTTCTAGGAGCGGCGTGCGGGGGTCGAGGGCTTCGTGAAGCACGCGGTTGTTGAACTCCAGCCAGCTTTGTTCTCGGTTGAAGTAGTATTGGGGGTCGCTGAGGTTGATTGGGGCCGGGTTTTTGGCGGGGGTTTTTTTTGGCTTAGACATGGTTCGGGAGTCTTGGGGAGGCTCGGTGGTATCTCTACAATTTAGTATCGCAGCAGTATTGCGGTAGCGGCGCAGCAGCGGGCGATCGAAATCGCGGGCCAAGACATACAAAACCCGATCGGGCCAGGGGTTTGGCCTGTGGAAAACCCATAATTAAAATCAGCAGTTTCAAGTAAGGACGCGCTGATTTATCGGCACTGCGTATATAAAAATACAGTAAAAATACAGTGGGCTGCGGGAACATCACATCTCCCCCGCACCCCGCACCCCGCACCCCCTCCGACCCTCCCAGACAGAAAGAAGCAAAAGTTAACACAAACAAAGCAACTGCTTGCGCTCGCAGAGATCCCCGCCTCTGATAAACTTGATGGCTGGGAGTGCAAAAGAAGCACAGGCAAGCATCAGCAGTTGGGAGGAAATAGTTCGTGGACAATGTAATCGGTTTAGAGATTATCGAAGTAGTCGAGCAGGCAGCCATCGCCTCCGCTCGCTTGATGGGCAAAGGCGAAAAAGATGAAGCCGACAGAGTGGCTGTAGAAGCCATGCGCGAGCGCATGAACAAAATCCATATGCGCGGCCGCATCGTGATCGGCGAAGGCGAACGCGATGACGCACCCATGCTTTACATCGGGGAACAAGTAGGTATTTGTACTCGCGAAGATGCTAAAGATGTCTGCAATCTAGATGAATTGATCGAAATTGACATCGCTGTTGACCCCTGCGAAGGCACTAACTTAGTTGCTTACGGTCAAAACGGTTCGATGGCAGTTTTGGCAATCTCTGAAAAAGGCGGTTTGTTTGCGGCACCAGATTTCTACATGAACAAATTGGCTGCTCCTGCGGCTGCTAAGAATCATGTAGATATTCGCAAAACGCCAACCGAAAACCTAAAAATTATCTCTGATTGCTTAGGTCGCAGTATTGAAGATTTGGTGGTGGTGGTGATGGATCGCCCCCGGCACAAAGATTTAATAAATGAAATTCGGCAAGCGGGTTCAAGAGTTCGACTGATCAGCGACGGCGACGTTTCGGCAGCGATTTCTTGCGCGTTTTCTGGTTCCAACATCCACGCGCTGATGGGTATTGGCGCAGCACCTGAAGGTGTGATTTCCGCAGCAGCAATGCGCTGCTTGGGCGGTCACTTCCAAGGGCAGTTAATTTACGATCCGGCTGTTGTCAAAACTGGTTTGATCGGTGAAAGCAAAGAGAAGAATATCGCCCGCCTTAAAGAAATGGGCATCACAGACCCAGATAAGATTTACAATGCTGAAGAGTTGGCATCTGGAGAAACTGTTCTGTTTGCAGCTTGCGGAATTACTCCCGGAACGCTGATGGATGGAGTTCGCTTCTTTGGCGGCGGCGCTCGTACTGAAAGTTTGGTAATTTCTTCTCAGTCGAAGACGGCTCGGTTTGTGGATACAATCCATATGTTTGACCAGCCGAAATCTCTGCAATTGAATTAGTCATTAGTTAGCGGTTAACTGTTGGCTGTTGACTGTTAGCGGTTAACTGTTGGCTGTTGACTGTTGACTGTTAGCGGTTAGCGGTTGACTGTTGACTGTTGACTGTTAACAGTCACCCGTGATTGGTAATTAGCGATAGACTAAGAACTAATAACAGGTGACTGTTAACAAGTAAGAAATAAATGGTGACAAATCACAGATATGAATATTGCAGTCGTAGGTCTCAGCCACAAAACAGCGCCGGTTGAAGTTCGCGAAAAACTGAGCATTCCAGAACCGAAGATTGAAGCGGCGATCGCCCAATTGCGGGGCTACCCCCACATTCAAGAAGTTGCCATCCTCAGCACTTGCAACCGCTTAGAAATTTATATTGTTACCAGCGAGTCTGAGCCTGGTGTGCGAGAGGTGATTCAGTTCCTTTCCGAATGCAGTAAAGTTTATGTGCAGTCTTTGCGGCCTCACCTGTTTATTTTGCTGCACGAAGATGCGGTGATGCACTTGATGCGAGTTGCTTCGGGCCTCGATAGTTTGGTGCTGGGAGAAGGACAAATTTTGGCTCAGGTGAAACAAACTCACAAACTCGCCCAGCAGTACAAAGGTGTGGGCAGAATTTTAGAGCGTTTGTTCAAGCAAGCCCTCACAGCAGGGAAGCGAGTTCGCACTGAAACTAGCATCGGTACGGGTGCGGTGTCGATCAGTTCGGCGGCTGCAGAATTGGCTCAATTGAAAGGTCAGCATTTAGCTAGCAGCCGCATTGCGATTATCGGTGCTGGTAAAATGTCGCGGCTTTTGGTGCAGCATTTGCTCTCGAAAGGTGCTAGCCATATTGCGATCGTCAACCGCTCCGTGCGTGGCGGCCAGGAGTTAGCCAATCACTTTAAAGATGCCCAATTGCACTTGTACCTGCTGTCGGAAATGATGCAGGTAATTGCAGATTCTGACTTGGTTTTTACCTGTACGGCCGCTACAGATCCGCTGTTAAATAAAGCTAAATTAGAAGCTGTTTTAATCGCGAGCCGTCCTTTGATGTTGGTGGACATTTCTGTGCCGCGCAACGTTGATTCGGATGCGAAGGAAATCGCTAATGTGAAGTCGTTTAATGTGGACGATTTGAAAGCGGTGGTAGCTCAAAATCACGAAAGCCGCCGCCAAATGGCGATGGAAGCTCAGGGCCTGCTGGAACAAGAAGTAGAGGCTTTTGATGTCTGGTGGCGAAGTCTGGAAACTGTTCCTACTATTAGCTGTTTGCGGGATAAGATAGAATTGATTCGGGAACAAGAGTTAGAAAAAGCTTTGTCGCGTCTGGGCTCTGAATTTTCGGAGAAACATCAAGATGTGATTGAATCTTTAACAAGGGGGATTGTGAATAAGATTTTGCACGATCCGATGGTACAGTTGCGAGCTCAGCAGGATATTGAGGCGCGCAGACAAGCGATGCACACTTTGCAAACGCTGTTTAATTTGGATGTGGATGTCAATCAGCAGTACAGCTAGTTGACCGTCGCCCGTTTTTTGTGTCAACTGTGACAATAGACTTATCAGAAAATTGGGTTGAAAACCCCGTCCTTTGAGGACGGCTTTTTTCCATTGTTAAATAAAATAACAAATCCATCTTCACAAATGAATGTGGTAGAGTAAATAAATCAGACAAGATGTAAAAACCTACCTCCGGACTGGGGAAAAGTCTACGCCCAAAACATTTTTGAGGAAATATGACTGTGCGCGTTACGTGCAAATGCCGTTAGCGAAAGGAACCCTAGCAATAGGATTATTAAGACCCAAATGTCTTAATCATCCTCGTACCCGATTGCCGAGGAGTGTGAAGGCGTAGATTGTTGATGGAGAGGTCAATCGCTGAGGCAAGGCAGATGTACGCAGCGAATCGTGGAGGCAGATAATTTTGTTCGTTACCGGGCTGATAGCCCGGTAACGCAGGTAGTAGGTGAGGAAAAGCGGACTTTTTTTCAAGCGAGGCAGAGCAAGATCGATCGGGATTCCGAGGGGGAAAACCAGTTATTGGTGTCAAATTAAATCTGAAATTATTTGTATTTCGGGTTTGTATCCAAGTCTAGACTCCCCCTAAAGCCAGGGCTGTTTCATTCTGTTGTAGGGGCCGCAAATACTGGCTGTCCCAATCCCTGAAATACTTACAAAATCGTGGATTAGGAGGGTAGGAATTCTTGACACTTGAAGAGTCAAAATCATCGTTTTCTCGATCGTGAAACCGCCAGGCCCGTAAAGCGTGTTTTCAAACTTTCCAGTCAGATTTAGATACCCCTCGCATTCTGCTTGAAAAGGGGGATTTTGATGCTTGTTCTCCCTGTTTAAAAAAAGAGGGGGCGGGATATTCAGGTTGGAAAACAGGCCGTAGTTTTCCTTCTCAATGGGACTCCAAGAGCGAAATGTTCGATCGTATCGTTCGGAATGCAAGTCGTCACGCTCTGAGGACTAAAGTCCTCACTACAACATATTTTATAGTGGTTGTTCTAGCCGAGATAATATTATGAATTTTAAAAGACGAATTTTTAAATTAATTTTACTGCTGGTAGGGCTGTGGTTGTTGGTTGAGTTTTCTTCGCGCCTTGCGGCAGAAATTTTCTGGTTTGAGGAAGTTGGATATCTTGAGATTTTGCTGTTAAAGCTGAAAACTCAAGGGTTGCTGGGGGCGATCGCAATTATTGTTTCTTCTGCCTTTTTGTTCGGAAATTTGGCTTTGGCCCGCCGCCTGCAACATCCGGCAAAGGAAACCAACTCGCAGGTGGCGATGGCGCTGTTCGCTTCACTGAGGGCGAACAAAGCGGGGAAGAATTACGAATTACCTGTTGCTAAATCTCCAATTACTTTTTGGTGGCTGCTGTTGGCGGTATTCGGATTGAGTTCGATCGCAACTTTGACAGTAATTCAATGCGGGCTGTTAGCTGCAAACAGCCTCACCTATCTGGGTATAGGGGGCAATTTGCCTCCAATACCCGTAAAGTTAGGAATTGACTCAATCCAGCCAGGGGCGGTGCAGCTATTTTCTGAGTTTTGGCAGTTGGGCTTGGTGTTGGGTACAATTTTAGCTGTGGCAATTAAGCCGGATTTTTGGCTGCGGGCGATCGCTCTTTTTCTCAGTGTGGCGATCGGGCTAATTGCCGTCAGTAGCTGGACAAAAGTCTTGCAATATTTTCACCCTACTAATTTTAATACAACCGACCCTATTTTTAACCACAATATTAGTTTTTATGTATTTGTTTTCCCAATTTTGGAGTTGCTAAACTTAGCGCTGACAGTTGTACTTTTGTACGGTTTAGTATCTGGCGCTTTAACATATTTGCTGTCGGGAGATAGCCTGAGTAAAGGTAGATTTTTGGGGTTTTCGCGATCGCAGCAGCGGCACTTGTACGGCTTAGGTGCAGCTTTCATGCTAGCCACCGCACTGCGGTACTGGCTGGGGCGCTACGCATTGCTGTACTCGCGCGGAGACGTTACCTACGGGGCGAATTACGCTGACGTGACAGTGCGGTTGCCCGTGTACGGATTTTTGAGTGTTTTGGCGGTGGCGATCGCACTTTTGATGCTGTACCAGGTTTGGCAATTCAAAATTCAAAATAAACTGATAAAAAAGATTGTTTTAACGTGGCTGAGTTTGAGTCTTTTGGTAGGTTGGCTGCTGCCAAAAGTTGTACAGCAACTTATAGTCAGACCCAACGAAATAGCGCGAGAACAGCCCTACATCGAGCGCAGCATTGCCTTTACTCAAGAAGCTTTTGACCTCAAAAAAATCGAAATCAAAACTTTCGATCCAGCCGGGAAATTGACATATAAAGATTTAGAAAGAAATCAACTGACTGTTAGCAACATCCGGCTGTGGGACAAGCGACCGCTGCTGCAAACTAACCGACAGTTACAGCAAATCAGACCGTATTATACATTTCCTGATGCGGATATCGATCGCTACACGATCAAAAAGAAAACAGCAAAAAAGGGAGATACTGAAAGCCAGCAAGTAATTCTGGCGGCGCGGGAACTAGATTATACAGCAGTTGCGCCGGAAGCTCAAACTTGGGTGAACGAACATCTGGTGTACACTCACGGTTACGGCTTTACTCTTTCTCCGGTAAACACAGTCGGTGTCGGCGGTTTACCCGATTATTTTGTGAAAGATATTGGGGAACCAGCCGAGACAGGAAATACTGCTTTAGATGTAACTAGCGATCGAATTAGGGTGAGTATCCCGATCGGCTATCCGCGCATTTACTACGGCGCTATCACCGATACAAACGTGATGACACCCACACAAGTCAAGGAATTCGACTATCCCAGCGGCGAAGAAAATGTTTACAACAATTACAGCGGCAGAGGCGGAATTGCGATCGGTTCTCTGTGGCGGCGCTGGCTGTTTGCTAATTATCTCAAAAATTGGCAAATGGCGCTGACTCGCAATTTTACGCCAGAAACTAAATTATTGTACCGCCGAAACATTAACAAAAGAGTCCGGGCGATCGCACCTTTTTTGCGCTACGATTCCGACCCGTATTTGGTAGTAGCAGACGCAAATCTGAGTAAAGATGATATAGAACAAAATAACAAGAAAAATGGTAATAAAAATCAGCCATCTTCCTCAAATACTAATAGTGACGATCCACCTAACTATCTTTACTGGATGATCGATGCCTATACAGCGAGCGATCGCTATCCGTATTCAGATCCCGGTCAAAATGAATTTAACTACATCCGCAACTCAGTAAAAGTAGTAATTGACGCTTACCACGGCTCGGTTGACTTCTATGTTGCCAATCCCTCAGACCCAATTATCAACAGTTGGATTCGGATCTTTCCCGGACTCTTCAAACCCCTTGACAAAATGCCTCCGGCTATCCGCAAACATATTAGGTATCCCATAGATTTGTTGAACGTTCAATCGGAACGCTTGCTAACTTATCACATGGAAGATCCGCAAGTATTTTACAATCGGGAGGATTTGTGGCGAATTCCCAATGAAATTTATGGCAGCGAACAGCAGGCGGTAGCACCGTACTATTTGATTACGAAACTGCCGACAGAAACTTCCGAAGAGTTTATTTTGCTGCTCCCATTTACGCCAGTTGGTCGCAATAATTTAATTGCTTGGATTGCAGGGCGATCGGACGACAAAAATTACGGAAAATTGCTGTTATACCAGTTTCCCAAACAGCGATTAGTTTACGGCCCGGAACAAATAGAAGCTTTAATTAATCAAGATCCGGTTATTTCCGAACAAATATCTCTCTGGAACCGCCAGGGATCGAAAGCAATTCAAGGAAATTTATTAGTCATTCCCATCGAACAATCTTTGCTGTACGTAGAACCTCTTTATTTAGAGGCAGAACGCAATAGCTTGCCAACTTTAGTCAGAGTTATTGTTGCCTATGAAAACCGCATCGTCATGGCCGAAACTCTTGATGCCGCACTCAAGGCACTTTTTCAAGAACAATCTACGAATAAACCCGCAATTATTCGCCCCGTAGAATCAACAGCCCCGGCTCTGAATTGATAGGCGATATAGCGTTTCTGATTAACGTGAGGCGCTTTTCTGCGATCGGGCATGGGATACTCTCGCTTTTGCGTACTTCACCACGCTTGAGAACCGCTATAGCAATCCTAAATCATTTTCAATAACTGGTTAAGAGGCTAGGAATCGATGTCACTTTTGAAGAGCCTCCTGCGAAAATGGAGGCAGAGCCTCGCCTATCTGCGTTACCAGGCAGAGCCTGGTAACGAGTAGAA
>NZ_JBARVX010000509.1:0-3505 GCF_049646505.1 Microcoleus sp. | reverse complement strand
CAACTATATTAGAAACCAACCCAGACAAAGGCTTAGAACCAGCAGAAGCAGCCAGCCGCCAACAAAAATTCGGTTTCAACGAATTAGTAGTAAAAGCTGGAAAACCAGTCTGGTTAAAATTCCTCCATCAATTCAACCACCCTTTATTACTCATCTTGCTGAGTGCGGGTTTAATCAAAGCAGCAATTGGGGAATGGCTCAACGCCAGCGTAATTTTGGGCGTCACAACCATCAACGCTACTATCAGCTTCATCCAAGAAACGAGGGCCCAGAAAAAAATCGCAGCCATCGCCCAAGCAGTCAGCACAGAAGCCGCAGTCATCCGGGGTGGCAAAACATTAAAAATTCCCTCAAAAGAAGTTGTAGTCGGCGACTTAGTAACCGTAACTTCCGGCGACAAAGTGCCTGCAGATTTGCGCTTAGTTAAAGTGCGCGATTTGCAAATCGACGAGTCGGGACTTACAGGAGAATCCGCTGCTGTCGAAAAAGAATTAGGACAATCTGGAGACTTGATTCTGCCGCCAGAAACTCTCCTCGCCACCAGAGATAACATGGCTTATGCCGGCAGTTTCGTCACCTTCGGCCAAGGTAGCGGGATTGTAATTGCGATCGCCAACAACACCGAAACCGGCAAAATCTCCCAACTATTAGACCGCGACACCGACCTCACCACCCCTTTAACCCGCAAAATCAATCAATTCAGCCAACACTGGCTGCTATTAGTGCTGGCTGTGGCAAGCTTGACCTTTGCAGTCAGGTTGGGCTGGCCTGTCCCGCCGGGAGTTTCAGCCTTTAAAGAAGCAGTAGAAGCCGCAGTCGCCCTGATTGTCGGCGCAATTCCCGCAGGCCTCCCCGCCGCCATCACCCTCACCCTCGCCGTCGGCGTTTCCCGGATCGCCGGCCGCCACGCCATTGTCCGCAAACTGTCCGCAGTCGAAACCCTTGGAGGCGCGACAGTCATCTGTTGCGACAAAACCGGAACTTTGACGGAAAACCAGATGAGGGTGCAAGAAATCTATGCCGGCGGCACATCCTACTCTGTCACCGGCAGCGGCTACAACCCCGACGGCGAAATTCAACTCAACAAACTGCCAATTGCAGCCAGCCACGCTCCAACTTTGCAAGAATGCTTGCAGGCTGGAATGTTGTGTAACGATTCTCGCCTGGAATTTAAAGATGATAATTGGATTGTTGTCGGAGATCCGACGGAAGGGGCGTTAATTGCTGCTGCTAAAAAAGCAGATTTTATGAAGGAAATTTTGGCAAAATTCATGCCGCGCCTGGATTCAATTCCTTTTGAACCGCAGTTTCAATATATGGCGACGCTGCACCGCACTCCAAACGGTAAAATTTTGTATGTTAAAGGTTCGGTAGAATCAATTCTGACTCGCTGCGGTTCCAGTCTTGATGTTGAAGGAAATCTGGCTGAGGTCGATCGCGCGCAAATTCACCGCCAAGCCGATGCAATGGCCGAACAATGCTGGCGCGTCTTGGCTTTAGCGAAAAAGCCAGTACCCGAAAGCCAAAATTCCGTGTACCGATCGGATTTGGAGTCAGGGCTGATTTTCTTGGGAATACAGGGAATGATCGACCCGCCGCGGGCCGAAGCGATCGCGGCAGTCCAAGTTTGTCAAGCCGCCGGCATCCAAGTCAAAATGATTGCGGGCGATCGCACCGCCACCGCCAAGGCGATCGCCCGCCGCATGAGATTGGGCAAAACCGAGCACCACAGGGAACTCCTAGCCTACACCGGCGCCGGGCTCGCCCAAATGAACAAAAACGAACTCGCCGAAGCGGTAGAAGCCGGCTCAGTTTTTACCCGCGTCGCCCCGGAACAAAAACTCCGCCTGGTAAAAGCTTTGCAGCAAAAAGGCGAAATTGTAGTGATGGCGGGAGGCCGTGTTAGCGACGCGCCCGCCCTCAAACAAGCGGATATCGGGATGGCCGCGGGCAGCGGTACGGATGTTTCTCAGGAAGCCGCGGACATGATTTTGACTGACGACAACTTTGCGTCGATCGAATCTGCGGTAGCAGAAGCGCGATCGGCTTACAAAAACCTGCTCAATGCAATTAGCTTCATTCTCCCGCTCAACGGCGGAGAATCGATCGCTATTTTGCTCAGCACTTTGTTGGGCCGGGAATTGCCGATTTGGTCGCTACAAATCCTCTGGCTGAATACGATCGACTCGATTACTATGACTTTGCCCTTGGCCTTCGAGCCCAAGTCACCGGGAGTCATGCAACAACAACCGCGATCGCTCAACGAACCTTTGTTTACCCTCAACCGGATCGAGCGGATTTTAGCAATTTCCCTTTACAACGGGATGCTGGTTTTCGGAATGTTTGAATGGGTGCGCCAAACAACGTGGGGAAATTTGGAACTCGCCCGCACGATGGCGATTCAAACCTTGGCAATCGCCAGAATTATTTACCTGTTGAGTCTCAGCCAATTCTTGCCCTCTTTAATCGCTAAATTTAAGGGCTCGAAAGAAAAAGTTAGCAATGCCTTCCCCCTCGTTTTCGGCATTGTCGCCGCCGCGATTTTGCAAATCGTCTTTGCTAATTCTCCATTTATCAACAGCATATTCCAGACAGCTCCGATGAGTCTGGGTCAGTGGCTGATTTGCTTTGGAGTAGCGCTACCTGCGATCGGTATTGCTCTGTGTATCAACCGCTTCGATCCTCCCAACTAACTCACCATTCACCTGTACAGTGCGTCAGACTTGTGGCGATCGCGACCAACTCGGATTTTCCCACTGACCTCTCTTCTAGAGACTCTGTGTTCTCTGCGCCCTCTGCGGTTAAAACATTCCGAGCCAACAAGATATGCACTTCACAACAATTATATCTGTATCCTAAAATACAATAAATCGATTCCTTAAAAAAAGTAGACATATATTAACAAAATAAATGTGCGATCGCTCAGAGATTAGCAGCTTATTGACAATTAATTTGAATGCCTCCCGATCGCCCTTCGCGAAACCCCTTACGCTAAAGGTTCTAGCTAGAAACAGTTTTGACAAAACCAGCCCGATCGCCACTACCAATCCTTCCTTATTGACACCAGCTTCCTAAAAGATTTACTTATTAATTAAATTTAATATTTGTTTTATAATTACAGGAAGAGTACGCTAAACTGAATAACCAAGACAAGAAAATGTGGAACTCGCTCTTGGCGAGCCAACACAACTTGACCTGTGGCAATAATTAAGTTAATCAAAAGTGTAAAATCAGCAGGGATATTTAAAAGACTTATGCTAGCAATAAATCTTTCGAGCCCCGCTGCAAACCTGCGCTCAAAATAGTTCGCTTGCTTGGCCAATTAGCGAACAGCAAAAAAGCGCTTTGATAAACTTCAGTGATGTCGTTACAGAAGATTGTCAGGAACCTCAGCCTAAAGGCGTGAGGCTTGAAAGAGAAATCTCAAAGCCGTCCTGACCAGCCTAAGTCTTAACTGACTACGTTTTTTGAGTCACGACACCCTGTGGATGCGAAGCTAGTCCCT
>NZ_JBARVX010000508.1:0-1656 GCF_049646505.1 Microcoleus sp. | reverse complement strand
CAACAAGCTCGCGCCGATCTAGATTTGAGGTAGATATTAAAACTCACTTTTTGCGATCGGGAGTATTTGATGTGCAGAACATTATTACAATCCCTCACGCCAAGCTGCTGCGAAATTTGGGAAGTCTAACAACAGAGCAAATGACGGAAGTGGAAAAGATTATGCTCTTATGGTTGGGATTTAAAGACGCAAGCGCTGAGGAAGGCATGGGTTAATAACTGATAATCAGTAGCTCTCTCAGAGCGTGTACTAGCTGTTATTTTCAATTTTAATGTAAATCTTGATTGTCAGAAAACCGCTTAATTTTTAGCGCCGTGCTGTTTGAGCAACTTAACAATTTCTGGTGTAGATGATTTTTCAGCAATGGTTAAAGCCGTCTTACCATTTTTATTACGAGCATTCACATCCGCACCCTTTGAAAGAAACAACTTCACTAATTCAGGTTTTAATAGCCCAGAAATACCAGTATTAGGTTGAACAATTCTCATCAATATAGTAGTATTGTCGTAAGGATCGGGAGCGTTGACATCAGCACCGCGATCGATCAATAATTTCACAGTCTCAATATCTCCACGAGACACCGCACTATACAGCAAGCCTTTAGGAATTTGGGCTTGATTTTTCAGGATTAATTCAACCATCTCTAGTTTCTTTTTCCCCGGTTTAAACCTGCTAATAACAGCAAACAAATTTTTGTCATTTTTCACATTAGCACCTCGATTAATCAAGGCTTTCATTGCTGCAAAATTACCGCTTTCTGCTGCGATGTTGAGTGCCGTGCGTTGATTGCGATCGATCGCCTCCATATCTGCACCGCTGGCAATCAATAAGTCGTAGCGTAGCGGGGCGTAAGCCATCGCCCCGCTACCTCCTCCTGCGGCTGCCGCGTGCAGGACAGTTTGTCCTGCTTTGTCGATCGCCTTTACATTCAATCCTTTTTGCAGAAACAACTTTACAATAGTCTGATTCCCGCCAAAAGCAGCCGCGTGTAACAGTGTTTGGTTTAAATAAGTCTTGAAATGAACATCCGCATTTTTTTGCAACAGCTTTTCGACTTCCGCCAAATTGCCCGTGTAAGCCGCACTAAACAGCAGAATGTTGATATTATCTATTTTGGGCAATTCCCACCGATCGAACATCCCAACCTCAACGATATCGCCCTGCCAGCCCGCAGACACAAGTTGCACCATCTCAAAACTTTTACTCTTCAACTCCCTTCCAGACGCATCGAACAAAAATACATCGCAAGGCGCATCGCTGCCCCCACCAGGCATAGCAAACAGCATCGGATGTCTGACAATGGCGATCGCATATTGGCCGTTTGGACTCCAAGTAGCACTGCGAATACCCGATTTCATAATTTCTCGGGGCGCAACCGAGAGGATAATTAAGAAGCCTAAAATACCAAGACAGCCAAAACTAAAAAAACGCATAATTATCTTACAGTCGCTCCTGGAATAGACTATAATTTTTAACTTCCACAGATCCCGCGCGAGGAACCAAACAATCCCAAATATCAGCGATTGCTGCATTCCTATCCGCTGTTTCCGTTAAACTTTGATGATTTTTAAGCGCCTTGAAATACTATAGCCAACATCCTAACGCTTTCTCGATCGACTATCTCAACGACTTGCGAGGCTCAATTCTAGCATCCCC
>NZ_JBARVX010000507.1:0-4922 GCF_049646505.1 Microcoleus sp. | reverse complement strand
GGCGACCGGTAAAGTCTTGAGTCCGGTCTGCAATAATCGTTTCGCACTCGTAGGGAAGCGGCAATCTGGGCGTACCAGTATCAACAAATCGTTGCAGCAAGTTCTGAATTTGCGCCAAATCGTCCCGGATGCCAATTTCCATCGCCTCCAATTTCACCATCACTTGACAAATCTGCTGCTGCGTCGCCAAACTCTCCAATTTTTGCAGAATTTCCCCATTTTTCAGCCCCAAATCTTTGAGTTCCGCCAAAGCAATTTGGTGCAGGTTCAACAGCATTGCCGCAAACTTTTCTCCGCCCTTCGCCGCATCCAGTTTCAGCACTTCGCGGTACGCTTTCGGGAATGTTGTATACAGCTTTTCCGCCACAAATTCCACAATTGCCGCATCGAAGGATTTCCCCTCGCTGCGGGCAAATTCCTGCAGGAAACTTGCCCAATCTTCCGGTGTCAATCCCGTAACGCGATCGAACTCTTCGACATCCGCAGAAAAAATCTTGGTTAGCTGGTCTTCCGAAATCTGCAAACCCCTTGACAAGTCGGCTGTATTCGTGTTAATATCCAGCCAGTATTTGGGAGTCTTTTCGGCTAATTTATCTAAAGCCTGTTTTGGATAAGGCAAATTTTTGGTTTCGGCGATCGCAATTAATTCATCCGACTTCGCCACCTCTAGCAAAATATAGCCGATCGCCTCACCCGCCGCCTTAATCAAATCGTGATTGTCCAGAATATTCGGATTTTTCCCCAATTTTTCCGCCATCCGATTTCCCAAGTCATTCGCCGCGATATTCCCCGCTATACCACCAGCGATCGCAGCTAAGATAGAAACTCCCCCAAGTGCGATCGTACTACCCGTTAAACCCGCTGCGAGAGTTGCCGGATTGGCGATCGCATTTGAAATAAGCTGCCCCACAGCCATCACCGCACTGCATCCAAGAACCCGAACTTTAGTATTAGCTAAATCTACTAACGGCATTTTAAATAATTCCCATACTTTGCAGTAGTTTAGCGCGGCGAGATAATTAGCACAAGGATAATTTACCGGATTAACCAGAGACTTTAAATACTCTTGTTCCCCCCTTCTTAAGGGGGGCTAGGGGGGATCTCCGGGTTTTTAACTGAAGACCGAAACCTCTATATCTCTCGTTTATATCGAAGTCTAGATCCCCCTAAATCCCCACCCCCCCCTACCCCCCCCAAGGGGGGAAAGAAGGGGAGTAGGGGTTGACTTTGAGAATGCTTCTAGTCCACCCTTGTAGGGGCAGTGCCCCCGTCCCCGCCCTCTTGGTTCGGGGGGTCTCCGGGTTCTGTTCCCTCCACCACCCCACAAAATCCGATTTGTAAACTTTTTTATAGATCCGATCGCCCTGCTTTTTTTTGACGGATAATATCTGTTTATTAATTTTTTAACTCTAGCGATCGCCCACAAAAAAATTTACTTTTCTTTACAAAGTAGCAACGAAAAAACAGAGCCCCAGGCAAGAATTTCGTTACAGACTTTAAATGCGGCGCGCGATCGACTAGAGTAAAAAAAATGGCTTTATCCGTTTATTCATCGCAAAGGAAACAAAGCTCATGGTTCAACGCGGTTCGACAGTCCGGATTCTTCGCAAAGAATCCTTCTGGTATCAAGAAGTGGGCACCGTAGCTACGGTAGACCAAAGCGGCATTAAATACCCTGTTATCGTTCGCTTTAACACCGTAAATTATGCAGGCGTCAACACCAACAACTTCGCCCAAAGCGAAGTAGTGGAAGTTGCCGCACCCAAAGCAAAAGCCAAAACAGCCACTCCAGCAGCTTCCGGCGGCAAGCAAACCACCGTAGACCCGAAAAGCCGCAAAACAGGCAGCGGAGCAACCCCCCAGCAGCCGAAAACTTCGACCGGCAGCAAGCCTGGTGCAGAAGTTCCCGGCAGCGTCGAAGGTTCGCCAAATCAAGGAACAGAACAACGCTAATTGTGCCAGAACTGCCAGAAGTTGAAACTATTTGCCGGGGTTTGAACCAACTTACCCTCGATCGAGAAATTTTGGGCGGGGACGTGCTGTTAAATAGCTCGATCGCCCCCTCAATCTCTGCAACCGATTTTTTGACAAAACTCAAAGGAAAGTCGATCGCCCGTTGGTACCGGCGCGGCAAATACCTCCTGGCAGAACTATCTCAATGTAGGGGCGGTGCCCCCGTGCCCGCCCTCATCCCCGTGCCCACTCTTCCTTCTTCCTTCTTCCCTCTTCCTTCTTCCTTCTTCCATCCCTCAAAAGCTGGCTGGTTGGGGGTTCACCTGCGGATGACCGGACAATTGCTGTGGGTGAACGAATCCGAACCCCTGCCAAAACACGGGCGAGTGCGGCTATTTTTTGAAGGAAACCGAGAACTGCGGTTTGTAGACCAGCGCACCTTCGGGCAAATGTGGTACGTGCCCGCAGAAACCGAAGTTTCCAGCACAGTTACCGGCCTCAAACTCCTAGGCCCGGAACCGTTTTCAGAGGAATTTACCGCAGAATATTTGGCCCGCAAGCTACAGAGACGGGCGCGACCAATTAAAACAGCATTGCTAGACCAGTCACTGGTAGCGGGTTTGGGCAATATTTACGCAGACGAAACTTTGTTTTTGTCGGGAGTGATGCCGACAACTCTGTGCGCGGATTTGACAGCGCCGCAAATTGAGCGCATCCATACAGCTATTATTCAAGTTTTACAGCAGGCGATCGCCTCCGGCGGCACCACTTTCAGTAATTTTCTCAACGTCCAAGGTGTAAACGGCAACTACGGCGGTGTCGCTTGGGTGTACAATAGATCCGGTCAACCCTGCCGCACTTGCTCTACAACCATTGAAAAGATAAAATTAGCAGGGCGATCGACTCATTTTTGCCCTGCGTGCCAGAAATAATAATTTGGGCAACAGATTTTGTATCAGATTCGATCGATATACCAAATCTCAGCTTCCGACTCTTCAGTCTGCGAAGGCAGACTTCGTTCGTGTAGTTGCGGTTTCAACCGCCGACTCAACTCAATCAACCACCAATTCTTTTAACTGGTATTAAAGCCAAATCAGCATTAAAATTTAAATACTTCGATCAACTAAACAGAGCAAGTCATGGCAATCAAAAAAGGTAGCACAGTCCGCGCAATTCGCGAAAAATTGGAAAACAGCCTAGAAGCCACAGCCAGCGATCCGCGCTTTTCCTCCTATCTATTTGAAACAAAAGGCGAAGTAATGGATATTCGCGGCGACTACGCCTTCGTCAAATTCGGCAAAGTTCCCACCCCGAATATTTGGCTGCGCCTAGACCAACTCGAAGATTTTAAGTA
This sequence comes from Microcoleus sp., assembly GCF_049646505.1. Taxonomy (GTDB): domain Bacteria; phylum Cyanobacteriota; class Cyanobacteriia; order Cyanobacteriales; family Microcoleaceae; genus Microcoleus. The sequence goes on along the minus strand of NZ_JBARVX010000507.1, from coordinate 1,615 downwards.
ATGTCAGATCCGGTTGCCCCTAATACCGTAGGGGCTTCTCTCACCAAAAATCTCTGCCAATCATTGACAATCTCAAAAACCCGCCCCGCTTTTAATCCCGATCGATCGCACCCGATCTCAAATAATAATTTATATTGATTTATCTTGCGGATGATATCAATTCCAGTTGTACCGTCAGGTGATAGTCAACAATCACCTGACGGTGCAGCCGGAATTGATCTAACAGCTTATTACCCGGATTTGCTATCGCGTCTCATATCGTTTCCGATGCAACCGGAAACGATATTACTGAGAACCGCTGTCATAGCAAGTCAACAGTAAAATACAAAAAATTCACGCCTACAGATCAAAACACCGGGCAGTTTCACCGCCGTCCTATCTATCTTGAAATCATCTGCCTGGTGCATCTGCCTGGTGCATCTGCGGTGTCCAAGAGCGATCGGACTTTTATCTAATTTTGTCTGGCATATTGTCATCAGTTTAACAAATAAAGGCGATAACATAAAAGCATTAAAGTGTTCGGAAAATTATCGAAAAGATCCGAGCGCTTCCAACAGTGTATAAATCATCACTTAAAATAAATGAATTGAGCATTAGCAAAAACTAGAGAAAAGCCGATCGGCTACATTGAAACAAATTTTAAGAGAGGCGCTCCGAACAGGACATTAGATCGCAAAGCCCAGGAAACCATCGATCGAGTTTGCAGTCATAATAAAAGGGTGACAATTAGAACCGAAGGCGATCGGAAAAAAATGTCACAATTAGTTAAGACGCTGCCAGCCCTAGGGTCGTCAAACCCCGTTTCTCGCTGCCGCTTTCGGATCTTCCCTGATGCGATCGGCTCGATCGTCCGGTTTTATACGTAAGTTTTGTGACTATCATTCTCAACAATTGACAATTTATGCAGCACCAAATCACCGATCGCCCGCTTTGTAGGTAAATATACGCAACTTAAGATGCTCGACAACCACCAAATCTACAAAAAATACGGAAATGCAGCATCAGTCGCTGCTAAGTGCTACCAGAAGCAGGAGAATTAGTCGTTTCCTCTTGTGATTTATAGCAACCCCGCCCGATGGTTAAGACGTTCTTAATTGCTGAAGCCCTTGCTTTGATTGCGACTTCCATCTTCCATCTTCCATCTTCCATCGGACTGATGGCGTTGTACGGAAAGCTCGGAGACGACAGCAAAACATGACTGATGACTAATGACTGATGACTGATGACTGATGACTAATGACTAATGACTAATGACTAATGACTAATGACTTCTTCCATCTTCCTTCTTCCTTCTTCCTTCTTCCTTCTTCAATACCAGACTCAAATTGCAGAGCGATATGGGGATGACATCTACCTCGATACCAAACCGCAAAACAACTAAAAAAATAGCATTATGTTTCATCAATACCTGTATCAAGAAGTAAGCAACCTGCGCGAAAAGCTAGCTCACCTTGAAAGAGAAATGCAGTCTCAAACCTGGTTCAAAAAGCTGCAAGCGCTGATGGGAGTCATTAGCAAAATTCGCGAATCCCTAGACTTAGAAACAATATTCAAAATCACAGCCACCGAAGTCCGGCAACTCCTAAATGCCGATCGAGTCGCCGTCTACCGCTTC
>NZ_JBARVX010000506.1:0-21581 GCF_049646505.1 Microcoleus sp. | reverse complement strand
AGGGGGGGCAGGGGGGGGTTCTCCTGGAAATGTGGGAGGTATGAAGGAAGATCGAGTTATTTGTATATTGGAGGAACTTCTCGAAATCTTAGATTTTGTACACCAGCAAAATGTGATTCACCGCGATGTAAATCCTCGCAATATCCTGCGCCGAGATCGAGATAATAAGTTAGTGTTAATCGACTTTGGAGCCGTCAAAGAAATCACTACTCAAATTACTAATCCTCAGCCAAAGAATAGCTTGAGTGTGAGCATCGGAACTCCCGGTTATATGCCCAGCGAACAAGCTCACGGCAACCCGAAACTCAGCAGCGATATTTATGCTGCAGGTGCGATCGCCATTCAATGCCTCACGGGCATAACTCCGCACCAAATGACCAAAGATCCGAATACAGAGGAAATTATTTGGCAGGATAAAGCATCAGTCAGTTCGGAATTTGCTAAAATTTTAGATAAGATGGTGCGGTACGATTTTCGGCAGCGCTATTCTAGTGCGGGCGAAACGCTGGAAGCTATTAAAGAATTGAAAAATTCTTTCAGCGGTACGGTGCCGGTATTGCCTCCGGTTGCTGCTGCGAAAAAGCCGCCTAAAGTGCGCCGAAAATTGTATTTGAAAATAGGGGCGATCGCCGGCGTGATTGGCATCACGATTCTCGCATCAATTTATGGTGTACATACTTTTAATTCTGCCAATGCAACTGATTTGTACAACCGAGGAAATACCCTTTACAATTTAAGCCGATTTGAAGAAGCTCTGGCAGCTTACGATCGAGCAATAACTCTCAGACCAGACTACGCGGAAGTTTGGCAGGAAAAAGCTAAAACTTTATATGAATTGAAAAAATATCAGGAATCGCAGTCAGCCTATGACAAAGCAATAGAATTAAAGCCGGAATATTTGGAAGCTTGGACGGGACGCGGTTATGCTTTGGATAAGTTGCAACAGTCTCAAGAGGCGATCGCATCTTTTGACAACGCTTTAAAAATCCAGCCCGACTATGCCGCAGCCTGGGAAGGAAAAGGCGATACTCTGTTAGATTCGCAGCGCTACGAAGAGGCGATCGCTTCCTACGAAAAAGCCGTACAATTTCAGCCAGATTCGTACCGTGCGCGGTACAATATGGGGCAAGCTTACCAAAAATTAAAACAGTACGATCGCGCCGTAGAATCCTATCAAAAAGCACTTGAAATCAAATTCGATAATTATGAGGCTTGGTACAATTTAGGCAATGTTTTTTTAGAATTGAACAAAAACGAAGAAGCTTTTGAAGCCTACGAAAAAGCCGTGCGGTTTCAACCAAATTCTTATCAAGCGTGGTACAGTAAAGGCATCGCTTTGCTAAAAATGCGGAGGCATGAAGAAGCGGTAGAAGCTTACGAAAAAGCGGTCAAATTAAAACCGGATTATTATCAAGCATGGTACAATTTAGGTTGGTCTTACCACGAATTGCGCCGGTACGAACAAGCAATTGAGTGTTACAGCAAAGCCCTAGATTTAAACCCGAAAGAATCTCAAGCGTGGTACAATAGAGGCAATGCTCAGTACAATTTGCAGCGGTACGAAGATGCGATCGTCTCTTACAACGAAGCCGTCTATGTCAAGCCGGACTATTCGGAAGCTTGGTACAGCCGCGGCAATGCCCTTGTAGCGGTAAAAAGATACGGAGATGCGATCGCCTCCTATGACAAAGCAATTCGCTACAAACCGGATTACGGAGCCGCAATCGAGGCAAAAAAGCGGGCCGAAAGTCAGCTAGGAAACGACGGCCAACAGCTCAAACAACAATAATTGTTAATACCAATTTAATGTGAAGTTGCATATATTCCGATCCCCCTAAATCCCCCTTAAAAAGGGGGACTTTGAATTCTTGCTCCCCCTTTTTAAGGGGGCTGGGGGGATCGAATTTTTTAATCTTAACTTTCACTTAACAGCAGGACTAATTACCGTAACGCGGCGGCTGTCTACCAACATCGGCCAAAAACCCCGATCGCTCAATGCTTTTACCGCAGCAGTAGCGGCATTTTGATCCGTGGTATAAGCGACGAATAAAAACGGACGTTGGCCGTAGGAAGCCAAGCCTACTTGCGTGCCCAATGCTTGCTTAACTTGGGTGGCTAATTCCGGTTGATTGAAGTAATCTACTAACACTGCATAACCGGGGCCGAGGGCTTGGGGATTGAACCCAATATTACCGGTTTGAGGATTGGCGATTGGTTCAGAACCTGTTGCTGGTTCAGGGTTGTAGACGGGCAAATTTTGAGGAAGTGCCGCTGCGGGCGATCGTACTACATAAGCTCGCAATCCAACAACATCTTGGATGTATTTAACCCAATCGTTAGCAATTTGCGAGTCGCGAAAGCCACCAACTCGCGTCACCGTATCGTTGATGTACCGACAAACTGTATTGTCAGTATTTCCGGGAAAAGAGCGTTTTGCTTTTTCTTGCTGTTCGGGTGTTCTGGTGACAATTAACAGTAGATATTCGTCGGACTGCGGCGGTTTGCAGCTCGACTCAGCTTTAACAGAACTCGATAAAATTGTCAAGGTCAAAAGAGCGATCGTCGTAGCAGAAAATAGGGGGAAAAAGACAAAAATACTGTACAATTTCCCCGTTAATTTCCCTCGCTTAGCTGTAGATTTTTTTGCTAGTTGATTCATGCTGTCTGTAGCGATGCGAGGGCATCGGGAATATTGGCTGACGGTGCTGGAAATTCACCTGTCAGTACATATTCTAATCGGAGTTTCAACCAAGTGATGAAGACAGGATCGGTGGAAATAATGGCTGCTGCTGGTTGAGGGCATTTTGCTTTGACTTCTTTCATTGTCGGTGCTTCTATAAAAGCTGGCTGTTTGACCAACCAGAAGTCTATTTGTTTTTCTTGTTCGTTGTAGTTGCGGATTCTTTCTTTAAACACTTCATCAAGAGCTTCTTCTTCTAGCAAAAAGCGTTGGCTGGCTAAAACGTAGTAGTAGGTTTGCATTTTTGTCGGTTGTTAGGGGTTAGCAGTTAGCGGTTAATGTCGCCTCTACCGGCGATTTTTGCTTGGGTAGGGGCGGTTTGGCGAGTTGCGGCAGTTTGAGAGTTCTAAACTCTTGTGCCGTTTACTTTACCTTATTTGCTGCCATCTTGGTAGATGTAGAGCAAGTTGTGTCTGAAAAACCATTGGTGTGAGGGGTTGCGGGAGTTGAGGCGATTTTTTTTTCGGCGGTTGATTTTGTCTAAAATTTAGGTGACAATAGAAAGCTATATAGAATTGTACGTCGAATTATTGCCAATTATTGAGGCAATCTGGGGCTGTCACACCGGATTTTGAGTGGTTTGCATATGGAAAGTATTGCGATCGGTATTGCTTGGTGTCTGGCTTGGGGCGAGGGGCGCGAACCTCAATTCGATCCCAGCGTGTTGCAAGAAATGCGGCGGGCGTTGACTTCTGGGGAGGAAGTGCCGCCACAGGTGAGGGAAATTGTCGATCGGGTTCGGGAACTTCTCGCTATTCCCCGCCATATCCCCAAAGGAGAATTTCCCGAAACAATTACCGATTTGCAAAATAAATACCCGAATTTGTGGAATTATAAGGAGAAAATTGGTTTAGTTTACGGCGGTGTAACTAAGGTTAAGCAGTATGTATTTGAAGACGCAAAACTGCCAGACATTCGCGGTGCGTCTTCACTTCTAGATCGCATCAACCTAGTCGATTTACCTGCTTTTTTTGACAAACATCCTGAATCTAACCGTTACAATATTCACTTTGCCAAAGTAAGAGAATGGCTGGATGAGAACTTTTCGGGCGAATCCAAGCTTTCAAAAGCTTTGATTCCTGAAATGATTGTCTATTCTACTGGCGGAAATATCTTAGCTTTCTGCCCAGCAGCTTTTGTAAATGAGTTAACTGATGCCATTGAAAAACGCTATTCTTTTGAAACCATCACTGCTAATTCCTGCGCGGTAGGAGATAGGTTTAAGCTTTTAGAAATTCGATTTGGTTTGCTGCGAAACCCGATCGAACAAACATTTTGGCTCGATCGATACCGCCAAAAATATGATGATGTATTAGTTGAGGCTTATTTTGGTAAGCTGGATAAAATGCCAAACGAATCTGCCGATCCATCTCGCGTAGAAGAGGCGTTTGCCAATCGCAAGAGTTTTAATGAATTAACTACTAAATTGGCCGTGATGTTTAATCAGCGGCGCAGCGGGAATGACTTTGAAGAAAATGACTTGGAAAAGCGTCCCAGCCGCCGCTACCCGCCGATGTTGGAAACGCACCCTTATTTGCAAAGGGACGAGTCGGATCGGCGATCGGCTATTGCGCGCGCTACCGACAATCCCGACAATCGCAGCGAAAAAGGCCTTCCGGGGAGTCCTTGGTTTTCCGAGGTTTCGGCACGAAAACGCAAAGCGGGCGATCGGGCAAAGCATGGAACAATCAAGGAAACTCATTGGTACACAGAATGGCATCCTGCTGTGATTGAAGGTTGGGTTGACAAGTTTGAGGATTTCTTAGAAAAACATCCGGTCAAACTTCATAAATACTGCGATGTTTGCGACATTGAATCAGTTAAAATAGCTGAATCTTTAACTCAGCTTGGCAGTACGAGTAATGGCTTTGTCGCCTACATCTATGCCGACGGCAATAACATGGGCGGCTACATTCAAAAAATTACTACACCCCAAGAATATCAAGATTTTAGCGAAGATGTTGACAATGCCACAAGATATGCTGTTTATCAAGCCTTATCCGAGCACCTTCATCCCCGCCAAGCCAAAGAAAATGATAATTCCGATCGAGAGTTGGTTTGGATTCATCCCTTTGAGATTATTACCATTGGCGGCGATGACATTATCTTAATTGTACCTGCAGATCGGGCATTGGCGATCGCCAAAACCATCGGAGAAGAGTTTGAACAAATCTTGCTCAAACAAGTTGAGATACCTGGTGTTGAAATTAAAGGCAACTATCAAACTCCGCCATCAGAAAAACCGATTGACATCAGCAAGTGTCACCGCTACCTAAGTCAAAATGCAGTAGCTAGCAATTGTCAATTAAGTACATCGATCGGCGTGTTGATTGCCGATTATAAAACTCCGATTTACTACGCCAAAAAACTGTACGAGCAATTACTCAAGTCAGCCAAGAAACGCGCCAAATCTTTAAAAGAAGCCGGATACTGTGGGGGGACAGTTGATTTTTTGGTGATGAAATCTGTAACTGCGCTATCATCCAGCATCGAGGAATTCCGCAAGGAAGCATTAACCAAAGACAGTCCTCAAGAACTTAAGTTGTACGCCGCACCATACACTTTGCATGAAATTGGCGGATTGATTGAGTCTGTCAAAGCCCTGAAAAACGCTGAATTTCCCAAATCGCAACTCTACCAAATTCGCAGTTTCCTAGAACAAGGGAAAAACACAACAATCCTCAACTACCGCTATTTCCGAACCAGACTCAAAGATGGTAATTCAGAAATACTTAAAAAAGAGTTTGAAGAAGCTTGGTGCAAACCAAAAGATCCAGAAAATAATGGTAATCTAGCTCCCTGGATGTCTGTGATAGAGCAAAACAAACGAACCGTATATGAAACAATTTGGCGAGAAATTGTAGACATTTACGATTTCATTGAATTAGAAAATTCAGAATTAAGTTCAGAAGATGCGGTCAATGTGGAGGTGGAATCGTGATTGTTCTCAGCACACTATCAAACTCAATTGAACCTTACACACTTACAGCAGTAATTGATACAGCTTTGTGTGTAGGCGCAGGCGGTTCATCCGGTTCCCTTGCAGATAAGCCGATCGTCCGCAATGCAGAAGGAAACTTATTAATTCCAGGTTCTCAGATTAAAGGCCGCCTCCGTCACGAATGCGAGAAAATTGCCAGAGGTTTGGGTTGGGAGATTTCCGAGTCTCCCAGTCCTGGAAAAATGGTAATCCGCCGAGACAAAGCACCGAATAATTTTAGTCGCAGCGAATACCAAGTTTCAGGATATAATGAGACTTATCACTGTTTAATTAGTCAAATTTTCGGCGATCCAGTTTTGCCATCGCGGGTGATGTTTGACGATTTGATTTGTACGGAAAAACCCGAAAATTTAGCTGAGTTTTTGCGTCCTGGAGTCACAATAAATCGCCGCCGTCGCACCGCAGAAGAAAATAAACTCTACTTTTTAGAGACTTCTCCACCTCATGTTTCGCTGAAATTTCAAGGTGAAATTCATCTGTTACCAAATTGCCCCTGTTACGCCAAACCTTTGATGTTGGCTGGTTTCAAACACATTCACGCATTAGGCGGCAGTAAATCGGCCGGTTTGGGATGGTTGAGTTGGGAAAACTTACCAAAATTTGAAGTAACTGAAGCAGATTGGGATTTTCTAGCGAGGGGAAGGAAAAATGCAGCGAATTGAACTGGAAATTAAAGCTTTGTCACCTTTGGCGATCGCCCGTCAGAAACCGGGAGGTTCGATTAGCGAGGCTGTAGACTATATCCCCGGTACGGTGATTCGGGGTGCTGTGGCTGCTCAGATATTGGATCTGTCAAATGGGCGATCGAGCGATTTAACCCAGAAGGGCGGCGATTTTCAAGCTTTATTCTTGAGTGAAAATCCAGCAATTTTCCAAAATGCTTATCCCTCTGCATTACAAATAAAAAAACACCCTGTTCCTCAAGACAGGATTAAAGAAATTAGAGTTTTACCTGGAACTGCACTCAGTTCTAAAAATAAGCCTGGTTTCACCTCTGAAAATAAGACAGGTTTGAAACCTAAAAGTCATGGGGTTTTTGATACTTTAATCGATCGCTTTTGTGCTGAAGGTTACGGATATCCCTACGATCCGAATTGCCCGGAAGATGGAGGAAGAGTCGATCCTGCTGGCATTAGTTTTTACTGTAAATTCAATAAAAAGTATCACAGCCTTAAAGTCAACAAACGTCTGTTAACGCGAGTAGGGATTAATCGTCGCAGGGCTACATCGGAGGAAGAAATACTTTACAGTTTGGAAGTTTTGAATGAATCTCAGGAGAACAAACAAAATCCTGTTTACTATCGAGGTGCGATTTTAGTGGAGGACAAATTAGCGGAATCTTTGCGGAATTTCATTCAGCAGCGCCATCAAAACTTTCGCTTGGGCGGTTCGACTTCCCGAGGATTGGGAAAAGTTGAAATTAACACAAAAACTCCTGTTGATGCTAAGATAGATGTGAGCGATCGCATCGCTGAATTTAACAAAAACTTAAAATATCGTTGGGAGAAATGGGAAGTTTTTGGCAGTCCTATTAAAGAGTCACCAACAAACCGCACTTACTTCACCCTGGACTTGCAATCCGATGCTATACTGACTGAAAATTGGCGTCGGACTACAGTAATATCTGAAAAGATGTTGCGGCAGTTTGCCAAAGTTGAAGATTCATCATTGAAACTGGAAGCCGCTTACAGCAGTTACGATTATCTTTCTGGCTGGAATGCGGCTTGGGGATTGATGAAAGATATGGAGTTGATAACCAACAAAGGTTCGGTTTATTTGTTCAGCACAACTCAATCAGAGCCTTGGATTCAGAGATTGGGAGAGTTGGAAATGAGGGGATTGGGCGATCGCACCTGCGAAGGCTTCGGTCAAATTCAAATTTGCAACCAGTTTCACCTTGTATTTCGGGAGGAAGCAGTATGAGTATAAGTACAGAACAAAGGATAGAGTTAGAAGTACAAAGATCTATTCGCCAAGTAGAAGACGATCTAGTTATTTGGATTCAGGATGCTTTAGATAAAACCAAATATGGCGATTTAGAAGAATCTCAATTTCGCAACTTAGTCCGCGTATCTGATACTACTGATAGTGCAGAAGTGATCAAGAACTTCATCCGATATCAAGTTGGTCGGGATAAAAAATGGGGAAGGGGGAAAGAATCTTTAGCTGAAAAACTAATTCAAGATATTGATGGTAACATCAAAAAAACTGCCGGAATCATTGCAGAATGTTCGCAAATAGATTTTAAGCCGATTTGGCTAGAACTGATTCGCCGTTATTTGGGTTACGGTTCTCGTCACCTCAAGTATCTGCGAGATGGCAACAAAGTTTAAATGTTTAAACAAGATCGCGATTAAGTAAATTGAGGTAATCACAAATGTCAGAGAGTGTAATGTTAGTTTTAATTGGCGGACGCAGTGCAGTTCCAGCAATTGCTGGTGCTCTTCAGTTTCTCGATAAAGTCGATCGGGTCAAATTTTTGTTATGTGATGGCAATGATTATCCAACGTTTCAAGAAAATGTAGAGAAAGTTCTTAAGCAAGAACAAAAAAATTTGCTGTGCGATAAAATTACTGATGTAAAAATCGTTAACCCAAACAAATTTGATGATGTATATAAAGCAGTAGATGAACTTTGTAATGGTGTCAAACATTTGAAGTATGTCAATTTGACGACAGCTCCTCAAATAATGGCATTTTCGGTTTATAGCTATGTTTTAAAAAAGTATAAAGAAGCATTGGTCTTTAACGTTAATACCGATATTTCTCAAATTAATCCTTTAGTTTTTGGCAAAGAACCAACTTCTTTTAATAAGCCATTAAGTGTAGAGAATTATCTCGCTATGTATGGACTTAATATATTCAAAAAAAATACGGGGAAGAATGAGGCGGATTCGGTTGCACAATACTTTGGAAAGAAGGTTAACATTTCCAGCCAAATTCTCTCTATAATTCGTAGCGATGCTAAAGGTGCAGATAGTATTAAAGCTCCGAGAGGTTTTAATCTTACAAGAGATAAGTTTGAGAAATTAGAAGTGTTAGACAATGATTTAGAGACTTTCTTTGAAATGCTAGCAAAAGCTGAAATTATTCAGAACCTTCAGCAATCAGAGCGAGAAATTAAATTTAAAATTCAAACCAAGGAAAACTATGCTTTTTTAGCTGGAGAATGGTTGGAGTTATATGTATATTTATCAGCGATTGAGTGTAAATTTGACTCTGTAGCAATGGGGGTTGAACTAGATAACTATAAGGGTGAGCTAGATGTATTTTGTCTGAATAATGCTAACGCCATGATTTGTGAATGTAAAACGGGAGGATTTAAGTCTGAAGACTTGTCAAAACTTAACTCTAAAGCGGAAAAGCTAGGTGGTAATTACTGCGTCAAGTTGTTTATAACTAGCGATGTTAAAGTCTCTGAGGAATTCTTGAATAAGGCTAAAAATGACAAAATTGTAGTAGTCTCAGGTGATAAGTTCAGCGATATTACTAATATTTTGAAAAAAGAAATGAAAAAACCTACCTATCCAAGACGCTAAATAAAAAATCATATAACAACAGAAAAAAACTATGTTTGACACATTCAAAAACCGTCTAGAAATCACAGGAAGATTGACAACTGTAACCGCGTTACGCATTAGCAAAGGTCGATCGACAGAACCGATAGGTTCCGATTTACCTGTAATTAAAGATGCTTTGGGCAAACCTTTGATTCCCGGTTCAAGCTTTAAAGGTGCAGTGCGATCGCCCCTCCACTCCTTAAACACCATTAGTTATCAAGTTAAACTTCCGCACAACCATGACTTCAGTTCAATCTCCACCTAAACTATCCCTAACAGAGTTTTTGGAACTGCCAGAAACCAAACCAGCTAGTGAATACATCAACGAAACAATCTACCAGAAACGAATGCCAAAAGGAAAACATAGCCGACTACAAATCCGTTTAGCTACACAAATCAATCACGTAGGTGAACCCGATCGCATAGCAAGTGCATTTACAGAATTGCGCTGTACTTTTGGTGGTCGATCGATCGTCCCAGATATCGCTGTTTTTTCGTGGCAGCGAATTCCTGTGGATGCTAATGGCGAAATAGAGAATAACTTTGAAACTTACCCGGATTGGACGATAGAAATCTTATCACCAAACCAAAGTCCAATCCGTGTCATTGACAATATTTTATTTTGTTTGGATCGCGGCACAGAACTTGGATGGTTGATCGATCCTCAAGAGCGAATGATTATGGTATTTAAACCAGAAAAACAACCAGAAATCAAACGAGGCGAAGAAACGTTACCAGTTCTCAGCTTGCTAGGAGATTGGCAGATATCGGTGCAAGATGTGTTCAGTTGGTTAAGTCTGAATTAACTTAATTACTTGGGTGAGTTTATGTTTGACACTTTCAAAAATCGACTGGAAATTACAGGAAAGCTGACAACTGTAACTGCATTGCGGATTAGTAAAGGTCGATCGACTGAACCGATCGGATCCGATTTACCAGTAATCAAAGATGCTTTGGGGCGACCTTTGATTCCCGGTTCTAGTTTTAAAGGTGCACTGCGATCGCGCTTAGAAAGCTTCCTAAGAGGAATTTTGGGCAACGATCGCAAGCTGGTAGCCAATCCAGCTATTGAGAATGAATGGTCACTGACAGCTAATGAGATTAAAAGCATTAAAGAGATCGATTTAAAGCAATTATTGGCTGTCTATCTTTTAAGGGAGGAAGAGGATTTCAATAATTTATCTCTAGTGAATTTAGTTGAGGAAGTTAAGAACAATAGATTTCAATTTATCCAAGAACTAGATTTAGAAAAAATAGTGACATTACATTCTGTCAAAAAGAATGATGAATTCAGAAATTTTTCTTTAAGAGACTTAGTTGAGGTGGTAACAAATCAAACATTACTGTCTGAAGAGCAACTCAATTCGTTGAAGCAAAAGTATACCTATGACTTTGCTTTAACAGCAGTGACTATACAACAAACAGATATGGTATCCCACTTATTTGGTTCTCCTTGGCTGGCCAGCAAATTCCAAGTGCGGGACTTAACCGTACAACCCGATGCGTGGTTCGGACAATATCAAGAACGAGATGGAGTAGCCATTGACAGAGACACAGAAACCGCCGCCGATGGCAAACTCTACGACTACCAAGTTGTCCCCGCAGGTACTCCCTTTGATTTTAAAGCGGTTGTCGAAAATTCTGAAGAGTGGGAATTGGGCTTATTGGCGATCGGCTTGCATCAATTTGAGACAGAACAAATTCCGCTGGGCGGCGGGCGATCGCGCGGCTTAGGAGTGGTTAAACTAGAAATTGATAAAATGCGCTGGATTGATGTCGAAGACCATCCCGAATTTTTGTTAGAATACTTAAAAAAGTTAGTGATGGGAGATGAAACTGCTTATGAAGATGCGGTCGATTATAAAGATGAGTGGGTACAAAAGCTGATCGATAAACTACTGAACAATAACATTTCTCAATCATCTCCATCTCAAATAGCTCAAGAATAAAACTAAATATTGCATAAAGGATGTCAATATGGGTTTCAGCAGTTATAAAGATATCGGGGAAGTTCTCAAAGGGTTTCAGATTACTTATACTGAAGCTAATTTCATGAGAGAATCTGAGTTTAATATCCCTGACTATTTTCGGGAAGACTTAGCATTTATGATGCGAGAAGCAGTTGTGGACAATTCAGAGTTTGCGGTGTGCGAAAACTTGATCTATCCTGTTATTAAAGAAGTTTGGAAAACTTATCACAGTAAATTTGTTTTATGGAGTCATAAGTCTCTTACCTACGACCAAAATTTGTCTGGTTTTCCTGAATATATTTTAGCTCAGCGCTCTCCTTTGGGAAAATTTGTTTTTGAAAAACCTTATTTTCTTTTGGTTGAGGCTAAGCAAGACAAATTTGATGAAGGGTGGGCGCAGTGTTTAGCTGAAATGGTTGCGGCACAGCGACTGAATGATGAATTACAGGTAATTATTTTGGGTATAGTTTCCAATGGTAAAACCTGGCAATTTGGCAAGCTAGAAGGGCAGCTATTTACCAAAAATATAAATTTTTACAGCCTTCAGGAGCTAGATAAACTTTTTGCTGCTGTCAATTATGTATTTCAAGAGTGTGAATCGCAGCTAAATACTTTAGTAGCGGCTTAAGTATTACAAGTTTTCTCAATCAAATCAAACTATGCACAAACGATTTGTCAACCACTGTACCATTGACTTAACTCTTATTCCTGACGGCCCAATTTTGATTAAATCCGGTAAAGAAGGAGCCGATCCGACTAAACCGGATATGGAGTTTGTCGAGACTTACCATGCAGGAGGAAAGTCAATTTATCTACCTGGAAGCAGTTTAAAAGGTGCTATTCGCGCTCATGCTGAGAGAGTTGTCAGGACAGTAGGTAAAGATAGCAATCCCGATCGTCTCGACATTCTCTGGGCTAACGATCCATTGAATGACAAGTACGATTACTTACAGAAAAAATCATCGAGCGATATTTACAAGTTATCTTCTTTTACAGACCAACTATTTGGCAACACTTCAATTGCTAGCAGGCTGAGAATCCAAGATGCTCACCCAATTGATAAGAAACAGCTCAAAATTCAAGAACGCAATGGAGTCGCGATCGATCGCGTTTTCGGTTCCGTAGCTGTCGGCCCTTTCAACTATCAAGTCTGCACCGCCGGAGAATTTCGCACAAAAATACATCTCAAAAACTTTTCCTTAGCACAATTAGGCTTAATTGGCTTAGTTTTGCGAGACTTAAATGATGGTTGGTTTGGGATTGGTTTTGCTAAATCTCGCGGTTTGGGGACGGTGACAGTCAAATATAACGAAGCCGTAGTTCAGTATCCCGGTTGTAAATTAGATAAAGATAATCGCCAAATTAAACAAATAGTAAAATCCGGTCGATGGGGACACGCTTTCTTGCTGGGTGCGGGAGAGTTTTTAGATGCGGAAGAAGCTGCAAATTATGGTTTTCCTAAACCGGACAATCAGCCAACTCCCATTGCTGCTGAACCGATGGATTTAGGTTTTGGAGTGCAGCTAAAATGGCAAGGAGACGGTGAGACTGGTGTACCGAATTTATTTCAATGTGCGGTTCGTGCTTGGAGTAAGCTTTTAACAGGTGCCGCAGCATGAACAAAGGTTTTGTATATTTTAAACCAGGTTTGTCACCGGATGATGTTAAAAAGTTGTTAGAAAAATTAGCAACTGAGAAAAGTTACTACTTTGTGCGATCGCCCCACGCAGTCAGCGGCATTTGCATGAAATTGCCCGATGAGTTTTTCCCCGGTTTTGAAGGGCAAATGTTTAATAGCGATCGCGAATTGCGCTGGAAAAAGCAGGGAAGTACGTATGAAGCACTAATCCTGAGTCGAGTTGAAGCCAATTTAGTCGATCTAGAAGGATTTAAGGAGCTAGGTGAAAATTGGGAATGGTGCGATCGCGCTGCTTACTTTCACAGCCTTGACGAACCCAAATTCCCTAAAAATTTTATTTATCAAGGAGAAAACAACAAAACAATTGAATCTAAAAATATTAGCATAGGTCAGCGATACTTTCAAGACCAAAGAACTGCCACCGTTCATTTTGTCGCCCTCACCGTCAGGAGTAAAAATGACTAATAATCCCCTACCAAAACCCCGACGTTCTACACCGCCGCCTCCAAGTAGCCCGGTTTCTAATAACTATACTGGTGAAATGGGAGAACCTAAACCTTATGAATTAATTAGTTTTCCCAAGGAACGCCCGCCGAAAAAAGCCCCTGCCGGACATCACAAATATTTGGGCGATCGCCTGCACGGAACTTTGTTTCTAACTTTGAAAGTTCAGACTACTTTGCACGTCTCTACAGGCGTAGTAGTCATGGGTAGCGACATAGGCAGCCGCGTCCCTTTAATCAAAACAATGGTTCAAAATATTGACCAAAAGTTATCAATTCAAGGTAGTTCTCTCAAAGGCTGCATCCGGTCAGCATACGAAGCCATTACTAACAGCACTTTAGGAGTTATTACTAATAAGAAAGAGTATAACGATAAGTACCCAGAAGAGCGCTTACCTTCTACTCAGCACAAAGAAAGGCTTTGTCCTGCCAGTCAGGTATTTGGAGCTTCAGGAAACAACTGGGGATGGCAAGGATTAATAGAGTTTAGTGATGCAAACTGCGAAAATACTGGTTTTGCTACAGGATTTATGCCCAATTTATGGAGTCCACGTCTTTCACAAAAGGCATATTTTGACGCAAGAGGCAAGGTAGCTGGTCGCAAGTTTTACTATCACACAATTAGAGCAATTGATAAAGGTCAAAATCAAGGCATTACTGTTCAGCAAGCTGCAAAAGAGTACACATTTACAACCCAGATCCAATTCAAAAATTTAACAGCAGCAGAGTTAGGAACGCTGTTGATTGTATTGGGACAAGATCCGAAATATGCGATCGCCCTCAAGGTAGGCGGCGGAAAGCCGATCGGCATGGGAACAATGACTGTGGAAGTAACAGCAGCAAAGGTTTTGCAGAACAAGGGAGATTTGCGCGATCGCTATTCCTCCTACAAGCCTCCAGGCTCTGACAGCATGACTGGCACAGAATTGCAACAATTTATGCAGAAAAATATTCAAGCCGCTCATTCTAGTTTAGTGCAAGCAACTCAACTGCAAAAACTAGCTGAAGTGTTGAAATATCCGACCGATCGCGAACCTCCAACAGGAATGTATTAAAGATGTCGAATACTGAATTAGTGACAGAATCTTTGACTGAAAAACAATGGAAAATCGCCCATGATATCGCACAAAATCTGACCAAAGATGATACTGATGTCAATGAGTTCAAAAAGGCGATCGCGTATCTACGCAATGCAGTTAATCAAAATCGATCGGATGCGATTTCGAGGTTTTTCAAATATCTAAAAACCCTAGTCGGTAATGGCAGACAAATCGGACACAGTGGCAAAACCACAGATTATTACCGCAGCATCGACAAAGCTTGTAGCGATTGTCTCAAAGGATTTCAAGGAGATGCTAGCACTCTGCTGCAAATTTTAGGTTGGGCATCTCGTTTGATGCGTTACTACAAAGAAGCGGGGCCGATCGGAGAAGTTGTGACCCCAGTTTTAGAGTCAGCGAGACAAGTTGAAATTGCTAGGGCAATTAGCAGTCATGAGTTTGCAGTGGGTCAAATTGTCGAAGCCAAAGTTACTGCTGTCAAAGGGAACAAAGTAACTTATGAAATTTTGGGAACTATCAGGCTAACTGAAAAAGAACCGAAAAAAGCACAATCTTTTTCTGAAGAACAAGTGGTGAAAGTTGAAATTTTAGATATTAAGGAAGATGGGAGTCCCAAGAAAGTCAAGTGTGCGGGCTAGAAACCAGACTGTTGATACTACCAAACCTCCTTGCGTTAACTCTGCCCCGTCGCTATAATATTGACTGTAAGCATAAAAAGAAGCCACAATATGTTAGCCAAAAAAAAATCTCACTCTAACAAATTTGACTATTACTCAGCATTGAACACTTCCGCGTCCGCTCAAAGCAAAGTCAAGCAGGGGTATTGTGTAGCTTACTATACAGTTTTCTGGGTAAAGGCTGTTCCAGGCTACTCTGTCTCGTCACAGATGTCCGAATACCGACTTGTAGCCTAACAGAAAACGGCGCAGCTTAAGTAATTAGCTGCTTTTAGCAGCCCATTGTGCAAGCTAGCGTTTGCCTAGAAACTAGGAACTCGCCATATCAATATATCCAGTTCCTAGTTTTAAAGAAAACCCAAGAAGTTGTGATAGTTTTTGTAAGACCATACCTGAGGATGACACAAATGAATGATGCAGAAAAAAATAAAGTTTATCTGGTGACTGGTGTAGTAATAGCTATTGACGAGAGCGATGGGATATTAATAGCAGGAATGTTATCAGATAGTCCTTTTAATGCTGAAGATTCGGAGTCAACAAAGACAAAAAAAATGGTAGGCAGTTTTGCATTCACCCGGCAAAAAGCCGAATTTCTAAGAGATCGTCTCAATGAATTTTTGCAGGAATAGACAATGACAGCAACCAGAAGCTTAAAAGAATTTCCAAATTTAATCTCGAATCCTGAAAGTTGGAAAAAATATCAATACTCCCCTTCTAGTCTGGCAGTAAGTCATTCATTTAAGGCTCTTACCGCTCCTGTTGAAGTACATAAATTAGTGCAGGAATTAGCGAAGGTGGACGGTGTAGCCCAAGTTAGAGCTATAGCTTCTAGACCTGAAGAAATTCACTGGATTGAGTTTGAATTAGAACTGCACCCTGAAACAGAGTTAGATGATGAAAGTTGGGATAAAATCCAAGATTTAGTAATTGATTGTGAATGGGATTTGCGGGATAAAACCAATGAAAAATGGTACTTTGACGAAAAAATCGTGGAGAAGTTTTTCAGAATCAAAAATGGAGCTAAAGTAGTTGCTCTGTCAGGAATAAGCTTGTCACGTTCTACAAGCTACTACAATAAAGTTAAATCGAGTCGTAATTTATTTGTGTTGGTCTGACTTAAATGAAATTACTGAACAAACCAGAAAGTAGCTGTTGATTTTTATGCCGAGCGAACAGTCCCATCGCGAACAAGCTAAGTATAATGAAGAGGCGGCATTGAGTATCAGAGATGATTCTCCTGATTGGGCAGTCACAATGTGTTTCTATTCAGCTTTACACTGCGTAGCAGCTTATGCCAAGGTTCAGGGAGACGATCTAGAACAAAAATATCAAGGCTCCTCATCGCCACACGATCGCCTGTTTGATTACGTTCGTGATATTGCTGTCGCTCGGCAAGATCGAAATTTGGATAAAGCTTACAAGAATCTGAAAAATGAAAGTCAAATAGCGCGATATTTAACAAATATAAAAACTAATGCTAGGGATTATTATCGCAGGTATAAAAAAACAGATGTTGATAAATCTTTTGATAACTTGCAAATAGTAAAAAAACTACTAAACCCTTAATTCAACGATTAAAAATTAAGCTTTAAACTTTCAAACTCTTGACTTGTGAAAAAAAATGGGATATGTTAGTAGTTTCTGGAAGCAAGAGTTTCTCAAGTGCAACGTCAAAAAATTGCAAACTTCCCCTGACGGGGACGGAAACTAGCTTCCGTAACAATGCTGCGTAATAGTCAAATTTGTTTTGACAGTTGCTCAGACTTCCCCGCAAGGGGACTTTAATCGATCGACCTAATTGCGGCCAAAACTTTCTCAAACCTGCGATCGCCCCCTAACTTCCCCCATAAGGCTAAACTTATCTAAGTTTTACTACGATATTTTGGCCCCCTTCATGAACATCGCCTATCTAGTCAACCAATACCCCAAAGTCAGCCACAGCTTCGTCCGCAGAGAAGTCCTAGCCGTTGAAAATTGCGGCATCAAAGTCGGGCGTTACTCCATCCGATCCTGCGAGTCAGAACTTGTAGACGGGGCAGACAAACAAGAGCAAGAATTGACCAAAGTAATCTTAGGAGTTGGCGTACAGGGGTTAGCGTGGGGTTTGCTGCGCGCTGCCGCAACTAGACCAATTCGATTCATCGAAGCTGTGCAGTTAATGTTCAAAGTTGGCTGGCACTCGGAACGGGGGATTTTGCTGCATCTAGCTTATTTAGCAGAAGCTTGCATTCTGTTAAATTGGTTTGCAGAATCCGGTACTGCACACGTTCACGCTCACTTCGGCACAAATTCGACAACTGTTGCCATGCTGTGCCGCGTGCTCGGCGGCCCGACTTACAGTTTCACCGTTCACGGCCCCGAAGAATTTGATAAAGCCACACTTCTTTCCTTAGACGAAAAAATTAAACGATCGACCTTTGTAGCAGCAGTCAGTTCCTTCGGCAAAAGTCAGCTTTTTCGGTGGTGCGATCGCACTTATTGGTCAAAAATTCACGTCATACACTGCGGAGTCGATGCAGCCTTTTTAGTTCACCCGCACGTCCCCATACCCGCAGCACCCCGCTTAGTTTGTGTCGGCAGGCTCAGCGAACAAAAAGGTCATTTATTATTGCTAGAAGCCGCCAGCAAGCTAGCAGTTCAAGGCTTAGAGTTTAAATTGGTATTTGTCGGAGACGGGCCGCTGCGAGCTGAAATTGAACAACAGATTGCACAACTCAGCCTGCAAAACCATATAGAAATTACCGGCTGGGCCAGCGGCGATCGAGTTCAGCAAGAAATTTTAGCTTCCCGCGCAATGGTATTGCCGAGTTTTGCCGAAGGTTTACCCGTCGTAATTATGGAAGCCCTCGCTCTCAATCGGCCCGTAATTAGCACCTATGTTGCCGGCATCCCCGAACTTGTAGAACCCGGTGTTTGCGGTTGGTTAGTTCCTCCCGGTTCCGTAGAAGCATTAGCCGTAGCGATGCGCGCGGCATTGGAAGCACCTTTAGAAAAGCTAGAAGAAATGGGGAAAACAGGAGCAGAACGGGTAGCTAAACAACACAATGTCGATTTAGAAGCCAAAAAATTAGTAGCGCTGTTTGAGAGTGCTTGATCCTGGTGCAAAACCTATAGATTAACTGATATAAAATCTGTTAACACCGGAATAATTCATACATCTCTTTTCTGCATCTGCGTTAATCTGCGTCAATCCATTGTCATCTGCGGTTAGGCATTCTCTTTTTTTAACCGCAGATGAGGGCAGATTAACACAGATTAACGCAGATGAATTAAATCGATTCCGGTTCCACCGTCCAAAGTTTGTCATTAATAA
The DNA here is from genome assembly GCF_049646505.1 of Microcoleus sp. Classification (GTDB taxonomy): domain Bacteria; phylum Cyanobacteriota; class Cyanobacteriia; order Cyanobacteriales; family Microcoleaceae; genus Microcoleus. The sequence continues at coordinate 3,118 of NZ_JBARVX010000506.1, read as the reverse complement.
TCCCCGCGTCTTTAGGGGAGTGTCAATAATCAGTCTTTCAAGGACGGGTTCTCATGCCCGCTTCACAAGAAAATTAATTGTTTGACAGAACAAACTGGAAAGCTTGTTCTTTTAATTCAAGCAACTTATTTACCAACTTTTTAAGGAATAGGAACCTCTCGCAACAACTTATCAACAATTGTCCTCGCCCTCCTTCCTCCCGCCGGAATCAATCGGTGAGAAAGTACGTGCGGTGCCAAATCTTTCACGTCATCCGGGGTGGCATAATCCCGCCCGGAAATAAACGCCAAAGCCTGGGACGCCCGGTGCAAAGCCACCGCACCGCGTGGACTCACTCCCAGAGTAATCTCTTCATCCTCGCGGGTCGATCGCACCAAATCAACAATATACTGCTTCAAAGAGCCTTCCACCTTCACAGCAGCACACAAACGGCGCAATTCCTGCACCTGTGACAAAGAAATACAAGGCTGCAAATCCTCAACTGCAAAAGTATCAGACAGCCGTTCTAACATTTGCAACTCTTCCAACGCAGCGGGATAGCCCAAAGTCAAAGACAAAGTAAACCGATCCATCTGCGCTTCCGGTAGCGGAAAAGTGCCTTGATATTCGATCGGGTTTTGAGTCGCAATCACAAAAAACGGTGCCGGAACAGTCCGAGAAATTCCGTCTACTGTCACCTGCTTTTCTTCCATCACTTCCAGCAAAGCAGACTGAGTTCGCGGCGTCGCCCGGTTGATTTCATCAGCAAGCAAAACATTAGCAAAAACTGGCCCGGGCAAAAATTCAAACTCTCCGCTGCGGGGATTCCAAATATTAGTACCGGTGATATCTGTAGGTAACAAATCGGGAGTGCACTGAATCCGCTGAAACTTCCCGTCGATCGATCGCGCCAAAGACTTCGCCAGCAGCGTTTTTCCCACACCAGGCACGTCTTCCAGCAGCGCGTGCCCGCCCGAAAGCACGGCTACAAGCACCAAGCGAATAGCATCCGCTTTACCGACAATAGTTTTACCGAGATTTTGTTTGAGCCGCTCAATGTGTTCTCTCATATCCCTGATTTTAAAGTAGAAGTCAGTTGTCAGTTGTCAGTTGTCAGTTGTCAGTTGTCAGTTGTCAGTTGTCAGTTGTTAGTTGTCAGTTGTTAGTTGTTAGTTGTTAGTTGTTAGTTGTTAGCAAGAAGGAATGAAAACACACACAGCCAGCTTTTTAAGCGTTCCGCATTTTATGTTAATTACGTTGATTTACTTTGCTAATTGTTGGCTTTTCATTGCTTTTGATTCCTAGTTCCTCTCAGCTAGGACTTCGTTTGTGTAGACGCGATTTCAATCGCCCCAGTAAAACTGTACACAATTAATTCATGATTCGGACGGGCTAGAAGCCCATACTACAACAAAAAAAATGTGGGATGGGCTTCTAGCCCGTCCGAAATTTTGATTAACAAATATTCTTGCAATATATCTATTAACCATTAGCAGCTAAAACCTTTCTAGCAACATCGCAATCTGCTTGAATTTGAGTTTTTAGAGCATCCAGAGAAGCGAATTTTTGTTCGGGTCGCAAAAACTCTATTAAATTCGCGCTCAATGTTTGACCGTACAAATCCCCCGACCAATCTAACAGGTGAACTTCTACAGTTAGTTGTAAACCGTCTACCGTCGGGCGGCGGCCAATGTTCATCACCCCATTGATGAATGATAAATTTGACGGTCGATCGGCGATTAAAGATTGGGGATTTTCCCCCTTATAGGAAGAACTTCGATCTTTGATATTTTTTCCTCCATTTTTCACCGAGACTCGCACTGCGTACACGCCCAAACAGGGTAAAAATTTTTCCGGCGGCAGTTCGATATTAGCAGTAGGAAATCCGATCGTCCTACCCAGCCGCTTTCCCTCAACCACAGTCCCGACTAAACTGTAAGGTCGCCCCAGCAACTTATTGGCTTTTTTGAGGTCGCCGGATGCCAGACCTTCGCGGATGGCAGAACTGCTGATCCGATCGCCTTCATCGCAATTGTGCAGCGTTACAAGAGCAACATCAATACCGTAACCGGAGGCGATCGACTGCAAATCCACAGCCGTCCCCGCGCGTCGGTGTCCGAACCGAAAATCAACTCCCACGCTAATTCGACTCGCTTGCAGTTGTCGCACCAGAATTTTTTCGACAAACTCGTCAGCAGTCAAGGCCGCCAGTTCTCGATCGAACGGCAGCAGTACCAGTTGCTCAACACCCATTGCTGCGAGCAATTCTACCTTTTGGGCCAGAGGTGTCAGCAGTTTTTTGGGTTTACCTGTAAAAAATTCTTGCGGGTGCGGATCGAATGTCAGCACAGTGCTGTAAAGCCGATCGACCCCATCAGAATCGAACCCAGAGAAGCTGTTGCCGTCTGCCTTGGGGCCGAACGAACCATCGAAATTAAGGCCGCTGCCGGCTGTATCGGGCGGTGCTGCTGAGCCGCTGTCGCAGGTTCCCGGATGTTTGCTTTCCAAATTTTGATCTGTGCCAGTCAAGGAGCGCAAGTTTTGGCTTGTCTCCGAAACCGTCGCAGAATTTGACTTGGACGATCGATTTAAAATTGGCTGCACGACTTGTCGGTGCCCTAGGTGCAAACCATCAAAGTTTCCCAAGGCAACGGCAGTTGGAGTCAGAGCAGCGGTACAGGAAGAAGTTACCAACACGCTTTACATTTTGACATAATTAGCCCGCGTGCGATCGAAGCGTCGATTGAAGAATTGAAGAATTGACTCCACAATCGATCGTCTGGGGAGGGCGGACAGCGCGCCAGCATTCATGCGTGCTGCCATCCCCAGATTATCAAGCCCGCGCTCTTCGGGGACGCGGTTGCCCGTGCCACCGCTTCAAGAGTTCGATCGCCAAAACAATGATTTTTGCAAAGCCCCAGATACTTTCTCCTCTAGGAATTCTCTCTGCTTTCTAAACTTTTTAATTTTCCACTCCCGCAGCCTGGGGCTGGTACCGAGTTTTCAGGTCAGCCCTAACTTAAATTTTTGATTTTCCACCTCAAGATTTCAGAACCATCTGGCCATCTCAAATCCATCAGACAGACACTTTAGGCGAAGGCACCGATTCTTCAGACACATCCTCCTGATGAGGAGGCAG
>NZ_JBARVX010000505.1:0-7482 GCF_049646505.1 Microcoleus sp. | reverse complement strand
AATGGCGATCGTAATATATTTAACTAAGCGCATATAGTTTATCCTCAGACACCCAAATAATTTTACCTAATATTGGGATAAATGGGAAATTTAATTGTAAAAACTTACGCATGAGGCCCAGAAACCGGGTTTTTTACAAAAATCTTTCGTTACTGTCCACAAATTCGGTAAGAACCCGGTTTCTTAGTCGGAGTGCGTAAGTCCTGAATCTTAACTTGTCACCTCCGATCGCTCCCATCTCCTTATCCGTAGCTACGATCGCAAAAAACTGGTATACTTTCACATTAATCTCCTACTTGGAAAACAACACATCACTGTTGTAGGAATTATTCATTTACTCCCTTAATCCATAAAAATATCAGCAAAATCTATGAAATTCCGCTCTTGCTGGCTAATTTTTACCCTCATCGGACTCTCCTTAACAAGTTGCTCCCAGCAGAAGTCATCTCAAGAAATTGCTGAAACAGTTAACAAGAGCCTCGTGCTGATTTACTACGAAAATCAAGGCGGACACGGTACCGGGTTTATTGTACCGGGAAAAAAGGGAGTTTGCACTGTTCTCACGGCCGGTCATGTGGTTAAAGGCTATAGTTTGAAACTGCAAACTTATCAGGATCAACAAGGTCATACAACTGACAGTATTCAAACAAGTCCTACTTACGATTTAGCAGTGGTGACGTTTAAGTCTGCTGGGGAAAATTGTCCTTATCAAAGTGTCAATCTTGGCGATTTAACGAGCTGAAAGTAGGACATAAAATCTATATTTCTGGTTTTCCTGTTCTTCAAAACGAAGATTTAGCGCCGGAATTTTTGGAAGGTTCAGTATCGAGGATTAATGTTGTCTTGACGGAGGGCTATGGAATTAACTATACAGCTCAAGTTTCTGTTGGCATAAGTGGCGCGCCTGTTTTAGATGCTAGCGGTAAAGTGGTTGCAGTTCACGGGCAGGCGAAGGATAAATTGCCGAGGGGAATTCCAATTAAAACTTATCTGGCAAATCAGTCTTGGGAAAATCAACCCCTTGCTAAGGCAGATTATACTAAACTGGAACAGTTATTGGTGGCCGGGAAGTGGAAAGAAGCAGATGGGGAAACTGGTAACAAAATATTAGAAGTGGCGGGGAGACAAAAAGAAGGTTGGCTAGACATTGAAAATATCGAAAATTTTTCCTGTCCAGATTTGCGGGCGATGGATCGACTTTGGGTAAAATACAGTGATGGACGCTTCGGCTTTTCGGTGCAGAAGCAGATTTATCAAAGTCTTGGTGGCACTAAAGAGTATGATAGAAAAGTATGGGTAGCTTACGCTGAGGCGCTCGGCTGGAAATCGAAAGGAGAAAAGGAACAATGGCTGGAATACTCTCAACTAACTTTCAATACAAATGCACCATCAGCCCACCTCCCGGTTGGTGATGATCCCCGAATAGGTCGTTTGGGCAATAGAGGTATCTTCATAGAGAAATATTCTTCTCTCGTGCAGAGAGTTGTAAGTTGTAACCTATAAAGGCTTTAAGTTTTTATTAAAAATTGTCAGAGAGTCAAAATTCACTAAGTCATGCGGTGTCTGGGTTTCCGATACCTGGCACTGCGACTTGCCAGCCAGGATATTACCAGCAACTTGAGGATTATAACAATTAGCCAAAACGAACTTTTTAATCAATCAGGACTTACGCAATCCGACCAAAGAAACCGGGTTTTTTCCGAATCTGCGAGATGTAACGAAGTATTTTCGTAAAAAACCCGGTTTCTGAACCCCATGCGTAATTCCTATAAATTTAATATCACTTAGCAGAATTAGATCCAGCAATCCGATCCTCTTCAGCCAAAAAAGGAGTTAAATCAATCTCTGGCGAAGACGGAGAAAACTGAGAAGTTGCCAACTTGCCCTCGCTATTTTGATAAACCCCAGTACCACCATTCAGCAAATTTTCAGTCATATCTCGCATTGCTTGATAAGCCTGCGTATCGCTACCGGGATTCAACGTCAACACCAGCGGACAACCATCGCCACTTAACTTAGTTTTAGCACAAATCACGTATTGATTCGGCGTCTTAGGCTCGTCTCTCTAAGCTAACTTAATTAAACCATCTTTGCGATAACCGTTCAAGGTTTCAGAAATTATTTGGCAGCGTCTTACAGGCGTATAATCACTGCCTAAAGTTGTGACCATTTTTAGCCAAGGTTGTTGACCTTTATCGTGACGGTACATGACAGTCCAAACTTCACTACCCCGCTGAGTATCTGGCTGAAGTTGGCAGGAAAAACGAGTATTTTGTCCAAATAACAGGGGCGGCTAACCTTGAACAATAGCAATTCCCGCACCGCCAACAGCAGCTAACAAACCTAGCACACCGATAGTCAGGTTTGCGACGTTAAAGAACTTTCCACTATTACTCACGGTACAGAATCCTCGATCAAATTTTGATAGACAACAAGAGCGATAATAAGTTGAGAATTTCTACATCAGCCAAGTAACGGATTCCCGAAAACTTCCCCGATGTCGAATAATGCTATTATAGTATTATGAAGTCAACACAACAGTTTACAGCAATTATTGAACGAGAAGGCGACGGATATGTATCCCTTTGCCCAGAACTTGATATTGCCAGCCAAGGTGACAATATAGAAGAAGCGCGACAAAATATAATCGAGGCGCTGGAACTATTTTTTGAAACAGTAGATCCTTCTGAAGCTGATAAGATTCGGCGATTGAAATCGCTTCTACACAAACAAAGTCGGCCTCCGCCGACTGAAGAATATTGATATCAAACTAGACTTAAATACCCGCTTATTTTCTTAGTCTCGCGTTGCGCGGACTTTGTTTGTGTAGACGCGGTTTCAACCGCCGAGTTTCTCTAAAGAAACCGGGTTTTTTATCAAATCTATCGACTACAACGAAATATTTTCGTAAAAAAACCCGGTTTCTGAGCCTCGCAATCCTACAATTGCTTCACCTCAGCAACCAATTTCGCAACCACATCCTTAGCGCTACCAAACAACATCATCGTCTTATCCTTATAAAACAACTCATTGTCAACACCAGAAAAACCAGCACTCATCCCGCGCTTAATTACGATCGTATGCTTAGCCTTATCAACCTCCAAAATCGGCATCCCATAAATCGGGCTAGCCGTATCGTGACGCGCCGCCGGATTCACCACATCATTCGCGCCGATTACCAACGCCACATCCGTTTCTTCAAATTGCGGGTTGATATCGTCCATATCGTACAACTGCGGATAAGGCACGTTTGCTTCCGCCAACAACACATTTCCCTGGTTCCCGGGCTGTGCCTGGGAATCGATATCTAGAGGCTCGGCCTCGCAAGTCTCAGACTCGCCGGAGGCAGAGCCTCAAAATCTACCTCCCCAGGCAGAGCCGGAGAACAAAAAAAAATATTAAAAATCTTCTTTAAGATTTGTTACAATACGCAAAACTGAATATTCGCCCTCACACCGAATGACTTTTTTCAACGCCTCTGAACCTCTCATCCGCTGCAAACAGGAACATCTTGACGTACAGGATCTAGAAGGACTGTTGCGACTGCGCTGGCAAATAGGAAACCTTACTTTGTTCTCTGGACTTTATACCCGCATCGACCAAACTTTTCTGCTTTGGGGCTTGGTGACGGGGGGGATTTTTTTTACGGCTCAGTTTGTCCCCATCAGTTGGAGCTTTCAGGCGATTATGTGGTCAACTTTGACTCTAATTGGCACTGCGATCATGGCGGTTTTGACTTTGTTTTGGGTAAGAGTCGAGCGAGTTAGCTGGATTCTTTACTCTTGGGCGATTTTGACGATCGCTGGTTTGGCAATCACTGATTACAGCATTTTTACCGGTTGGGGAAGTTTGCTGCAGCACCTGTGCGATTTGTGGTTGGGTTTAAGCGCGATCGGGTATCTGTTGACTGGTTTGGGTTTGCGATCGCGCACTTTTATCGCGATCGGACTAACTCATTTATTCGGCATCCCTCTATTAATTTTTGTTGCTCCTTGGCAATATCTAACCACAGGCATAATTATGGCAGGTTGTTTGCTGTTATTGTCAGAATTGCAGTGGGATATGCGATCGCCGATCGAGAATACCTTGCTTACAGAAGAAGAAAAAGAATTCAACCGCATTCAACAGCGATTGCGACAAATCGATACGAGCGTGCCAAAACAAATCCCAAAAATGTAAAGAATTCTGTACAATAGCTAACATTTTCTCAAAATCGCACACAATAGAAAAATGCAGCATTAATAACAAACAAATGTTAACCAGAACAGGTGTTTTGCTGTTTTACCTGTGAATCGCCAACCTTAGGAGAACGGTGTCTGGAAAGCGACTGGCGAACAATGCTGTAATTGAGACGATAAAAGTTAATTCCGGTTGACCTTAGCGGTTAAAACAAAAACAAGTGGTGCAGGGTTTTTACCGTTTCCCCTGCTTTGCAGTCTCCGAGGAGAGGCTAAACCCTCTACTAGAACAGTCTGAGGAGATTGGCACAGAATTGGACAATTTGTCAAGTCGGTTTTTGAGTTCAGTGTTTAACAAAATTGAGAAAATGCTCGCTTAGTAGCTTCCCAGGACTTATTATAAAATAAGTCCTGTTTTATTTATTGTGCGATCGAATTATTCGCAGGTTGGGTTGAGCGCAGCGTTACCCAACTTTCAGCTAGCCCTCAACGATCGCAATACTCCGTTGAAGCTGGACTTCCGCAGTTACTCTATTATATGCTGAGTAACCCCAATCCAGACATACCCAATTTTGGGCTTCTGACAAATGGCAGCAACTTCAGATTCATCAAACTGATTAAACAAGACACTCCGCAGTACGCTTTATCTTATAAGTTCGTAATCGATCGTGCCCAGGATTTTTACGAAGTATTTCGCATTTTAAAGCGCGTCGCTGGTATAATTTCTCGTAACACCTCTTCTACTTAAATATATAATATGGAACTAGATTCTGAAAATAACAATAAATTCAGTAAAGCTCACTTTGATTTTAAGAATTTGCCTCAACTCACCAACCCTTGGCGACAGCTAAATCTGCAAGGAGTAGCTTTAGGTTTGATTCGCTTGCCGGCTGGCGAGGGCTACACCTTTACTCACAGCCACGCAGAACAAGAAGAAGTTTATATTGTAGTTGAAGGCAAGGGCCTGATGGTTGTAGATGGGGAACAATTGACACTTGAGGGCGGCGATATTGTGAGAGTTTCTCCTGCAGCAAAGAGAGCATTAAAAGCTGCTGACAATACAGCTTTATTTGCGATCTGTACTGGAGGATTGGCCGCAGGTTATCCCAAGCAACCCAACGCGCGCTATCTGATAGATGATGGAATCCCCGATTATGACGATGTTCCGCCTTGGTATGAGGGAAATTCCGAAATTGCTGAGAGAAATGCACGGTTAAAAGAAAGGATGTTGAAAGCCCAAGCCAAACGAGAAAGCCAACAGGAATCATCATGAATCAAAGTGATTTTTCGTTGCCGTCTGGATGTACGATCCGCGCCGCCTCAGCTTCAGATATTAAATCAATTAGAATGTTAGTTTGGAGCGCCAAACTCGATCCTACTCAGTTGCGCTGGGAGCAATTCTGGGTCATCGAATGTGAGGGAAAGTTGGCTGCTTGCGGGCAGTTGCGGAACTTTGAGGGGGCGCAAGAATTGGGCAGTTTGGTGGTGGCGAAAGATTGGCGCGAGATCGGTTTGGGAAGCTACCTCACACAATATTTAATTCAACAAGCTACGAAACCGCTATATTTAGAATGTTTGGGAAAGCGACTCGCATCATTTTACAGCCGCTTTGGCTTTCTAGAAGTTCCTGTGCAAGATTTACCGCAGTCCCTGAAATTCAAGTTCGGTTTGTCTCAGTTAGCTAAATTTTTATTCAGAGTTCCTGTAACTATTATGCAGTATCGAGAAGGTTCTTGATAATTATGACTTTTATGAATTTAAGATGGTGAATTTATGAATTGATTTTAAGTTTGAGTTGTTGAATAATTGCGATTGCAGGGTGCGATCTGCGCGGATAGAAATGAGCTAAATTTATTTTGATATATTGAAGTTATTTTTTAATTGCCTGTCTTCTTTTGGTGCGGGTGAGCCGTCTTTGTTTGGCTATGTAGCATAACTTTATGAAATTGGTATTACCCAACGGTTGAGGAGTGACAACCTTCCACATGAGGGGAGTTCAAAGTCGCAGGGTGAGGGGGGAGCAAGCTCAGCTTTTCTGTACAGGAGCTCGCAGGTGGCGGTGCACGGGTTTTGACCTATTTTATATCAAATCCGGTAACATCGGAATGATTCAGATATATATTCTCTCCCTCTGTGTACTCTGTGTTCTCTGCGGTTAAATCATTCCGATGCTACCGGAAACGATATTACCTGTTTATCTTGCACTTTATTCACGCGGAGCGCGATCGAAAACCCAGACCGCGCAATATGCGATCGATTATTCAGCAAACCCTATCTAGATATTGGATGAGAGGCAGAGATTGTTGGTAAATTCGCCCTACAAAACAATCTAATTTCGCTTTAGCCGCACCATAAAAAAGCCGTCCATTTGATATTTGTGCGGCCAAACTTTCACCCATCCTTCCGGTGATGGTTGGACGGGCAAATCAATGGTTGGCGGTTCGATTTGCCAGTGAGGGTTGCTATCTAAGAACGATCGCACAACTTGTTCGTTTTCTAAAGGATGAATCGTGCAAGTTGCGTAAACTAATACGCCGCCGGACTTGACAAACGTCGCGGTATTTGCTAGCAATTCCGATTGCAATTGCGATTGTTGTTGAATGTTTTCGGGTGTGTGTTGCCAGCGGGCATCGGCGCGGCGGTGCAGGGTTCCGAGGCCGGAACAAGGTGCATCTAATAAAACTCTGTCTGCTAGGTTGATAAATTCTGGGAACTGGCGGCTGTCTCCGGTATGAATTTTGATTGATTTCATCTGGAGTCTGTCTGCATTTTCTTTAAGTTTTTTGAGTCTGCTGGCGGTTTTGTCGCAGGCGTAAATAGTGCCTGTATCCTGCATTAATTCGGCGCTGTGGGTGGTTTTCCCTCCCGGTGCGGCGCAGGCATCGATGATAATTTCCCCTGGCTGCGGCCCTAGTAAATGGGTGACTAATTGAGCGCTGCTGTCTTGGACTGTCCACCAACCTTCGCTGTATCCGGGGAGATTTTGGATTGCACCGGTGCTGCTATTTAGCCTTAAAGCTTGGGGCAAGTTGGGGATTCTGCTGGTTGAGATGTTGCGGGCTTTGAAGGCTGTTTCGATTTGGTCGATCGAGCTTTTTAAAGGATTGACTCTCAGGTCAATTGCGGGGGATTGATTGAACCGTTTGCAGAGTAATTCTGTTTCGCTTTCGCCTATTTGTTCGAGCCACAATTCGACAATCCAGTCGGGGAAGCTGTGCAGAATTCCCAGGCGTTGGATCGGGTTTTTGGGTAATTTTAGGGAATTGAAACCCCCCCCAGCCCCCCCTTGGTAAGGGGGGGAGTT
>NZ_JBARVX010000504.1:0-6442 GCF_049646505.1 Microcoleus sp. | reverse complement strand
CTTTGGACGAGTTAAAAGCTGAGCTGCTCAACGACGACAACCTGCTCGATTTGGCTCAAAGGCTCTGGTTGAGCGAGATTGTAGCTCAAGCTTGGGAAAATTTGCCTTAAATTGTCAAAATCCGAAGCAGACACGGCGTTTGAAGAAAAAGACACGGCGAATCGAATTCGCCGTCTTATTTTATCAAATATTTTAAGATGCGAATAATTTGACTGATATGATCGATGAAGTAATCATTTAAATCGACTGCCATGATTTGATTACTAAGCCGTAAAAATTTCCCATCTATCTTGAAATTATCTGCGTTAATCTGCGTTAATCTACCTGACATCTGCGGTTGATCTATCAATCAAAGATTTAGGCAATTCAAGCCTATTGTAGAACTTGGTGGCTAGCGCAATTCAACTTCTCGCTTAACTTCTGTTAAAACTCGATCGCCCCGCGTCAACCGATATTCTGCCCGCCACACTCCGGGAGTCAGGGGATTATTTGTACTGTTTTTTTTGCCGGCATAACGCAACCAAGTGCGGCTGGGGGCTGGAATTTCCTTGCTGTCATTGATGACGGTTTCACCGTTGGGTGCAAATAATTTGTATTGTTCGCGATCGCCCTTTAACACTCCGTAACTTTGCACCCAAAATATTAAAGCAGGGCTATTTACAGGGAGTTTAGTCTCAGAAAATTGTCCGGCCCAGACAGCGTTATCGTCAGGTGCTTTGTTGGCAAAACCCGCCCGAATTAAACCTGTAGAAACATAGTCGATGGGCGTGTCCCAAATTGGATTGCGGGCGGTGTTGCAGCCTAATTTGGCATCGGCACCGACAAACGGATCTACAGCTTTGCCTTGATAGCGAAAAGTGACGTGTACGTGGGGGAAAGAAGCCATCCCAGAGTTTCCCACCATGCCCAAAACGGTGCCTTTTTGTACCTGCATTCCCGGCTTCACAACCACGCTGTTTTGGCGGAGGTGGCAGTATTGGGCTTCCCAGCCTGCGCCGTGATCGATTACTATGCCGTTGCCGCATTCTGTACCTGAGACGTTGGCTTTGTCTGTCGGGTTTTGCAAGCGCCGATCGACTACACCATCTCGCACTCGCAAAACTTTGCCCGCTGCGGAGGCGATAACTGGAACTCCTTTTGCCATTGCTTTGGCGTCGGGAATGGCGAAGTCTGTGCCGTCGTGCCCGTCGTAGGTTTGTCGCCCGCAGCCAAAATCGACTGCTGCCGGGCTCGGATCGCGATCGAAGTACAGCAATACAAAACAGTCTTTTCCTAGGGTACAGTCGATCGGCTTACCGAATTGCCCGCTGGGCTTTTGGGCGACGGTTGAAGAAACGAGGCGCTGGGCGATCGTGTTGGCTTGGGCGATCGGTGCATTGACTGAGGTGTTACTACCACAGGCAGCCGCACTTGTCAACCCCACGGTCAACAAAATTGCAGAAAAGTGTTTTTTTGATATGATAGTCATTCGTCGGTGGGAGATAAAATTTGAGGAATGAAGTCAAAAATCAATCAATCATTCAAAATATAGTTGGCTCAACCATCTAGACGATCGATCTGGCGTTTTAGTTTCCCATATTTCTTGTAAACTGTCGCGTCTTTTATTTATACTGGTCTGTTTTTTGAGACTTTTGTATAGCGGAATTTCTGCCCGCTACAGAGGTTAAATTGCCAAAGCAAAACAGCTTAGTTTTCTCGGTTTTTACTGTTTAATTAGTTAAAAAATGCTCTCTAAAATTCGATCGCAGATTTCGATAATTCGGCTTGGCGGCCTTGCGGTTGCTGCTTTGGCAATGTGGGGATTTGCCACCATTGCCGAAGAGGTTTTGGAAAAGGAAACCTACGCTTTCGATAAATCTATCTTACTATATCTTAGGAGCCTGCACACTCCGCTGCGCGATCGCCTCATGCTCGGCTTGACATTTTTGGGGGAACCCAACGTGTTGCTAATGCTGAGCGTGAGTTTGGGTATTATATTGTGGGTACGCAAACATCGCTCCGAAGCCACAACTATTGCAATTACAGGCTTGGGAGGCGTGGGTTTAAATTTACTCTTGAAACAACTGTTTGCGCGCGATCGACCTCAACTTTGGGAGCGCACGGTTGATGTGAGATTTTACAGTTTTCCTAGCGGACACGCGATGATTTCAATGATTATTTACGGTTTGCTAGGATATCTCTTGGGTTCGCGCTTTCCCAAGCAGCGCTGGTTGATTTACAGCTTGACAGCGGTATTAATTGCTGCTATTGGTTTGAGCCGGCTTTATCTCGGAGTTCACTGGCCAACCGATGTGATTTCTGGTTATATTGCTGGTTTTGTCTGGCTGCTTGCCTGTATTTTTAGTTTGGAAGTATGGAAGCAGTTTCATGATTCTCGTCCTGTTCCTGAAGAGAAGTTTTTGTCGCCTGAAAATCCTCAAGAATAGTTTTAGTTGTTGACGGTTTACTGTTGACTGTTGACTGTTGACGGTTGACGGTTGACGGTTGACTACTAAGGATTGAAAACTTAATAACTTATACCAATTTCAAAAAATAATGCAACAGTATTCTTGTCCCCCCCCGCGAGCTCGGGGGGGCTAGGGGGGGTCGGAGACTATTGCATGATTTTAGAGAAATGGTATAAGGTGCGCCATAACCATGCTTTCCATGTCCATCGGCCATCTCAAACCTGACGCACCCTACTGCAATAACTACTTCATCATCTGTCTTGGTATCGAGTCAACAGTCAACAATCATCTGGCTTGAGTGCAACCGCAATTGATACTACTTCTGATGCGACACCTCAATCACAGTGTGCACGTTCCCCCGTGGCAAAAAGTCGCCCTTAATTGTCACTTCCAGCGGCGCGCAAGCTGCGACAAAATCGTCTAAAATTTGATTGATCGATTCTTCGTGAGAAATGTAGCGATCGCGATAACTGTTAACGTACAGTTTCAGCGCCTTCAACTCCACCACCCGCTCGTCGGGGACGTAAGTAACGTGAATCGTCGCAAAATCTGGATAGCCAGAAAACGGACACTTGCAAGTAAACTCTGGCAAAGTAATGTTAATCGTATAGCGCCGCCCGACTCGCGGGTTCGGGAAAGTAATTAACTCCCCGTCCAAAATCTCGCGTTCGCCATATTTCATTTCTTCGGTACTTGACTTTTGCGACATACTTTGTTCGGTTTGCTGGTGATTCATAGCGATCGACTAAAAATTTCTAACATTTAACTAAACTCACTATTAATATTTTTAACAAATATCTTGACGAATTGTATTGCGATCGGTCTAATTGCAAATACTCTCAGGCTAAACTAAAAAAAGTTCACCCTCGCCATCTACAATTATGCAAAATACTACCTTATCTGACAATACATCCCCTGAAAACTCCAATAGTTACTCTCCATCGGTACCGATTTCGCTTTATCGAGAAGTCACCGCCGAATTGCAAGCCGCCCAAGCGATGCTCGACTCCCTCAAAACCCACAACCAGCAATTAGTCCAACAAAATCAACAACTGCGGCACGAAGTAGAAACAGTAGTTCAAGTATCCCAACAGCTACAGCAAGCAGTCAACTCGGCCCAGAGCGTCACCCAGACAGGGATGCCGCAAATGCCCTCGGTCAAATTCAATTTTAGCGTTGAACCGGAGCCTCCAGAACCTGTCACCTCGCGGAGTAGCTCTACCATACCTCAACCGCCTCAGACAGTGGCTTTTCCCTTTCCCGTACCGGAAGCCTCGCCCACACCCCCTCCGACACCCGAAACGCTTCCCGAAAAATTATTTTCAGAGGTGCAGGAAACTCCTTACCGCGTGCGCTCTCAACCCAAAAAAGCCTCAGATTTAAGCGGATTGTGGTTGGCGATCGCGATTTTTCTGATTGTGATTGCCGCCTTCGGCGCGGGTTATTTAGTTGTTCGCCCTTTATTAATCAAAAAGTAAATTGCAACAAGAATCCCACAGCCCGAGCCGTGGGATTTTAACCAAAACCTAGCATAAAATGTTCAAAGTTACGCTAATTTGCTGTTATACTCTGGCCGCACTCGTTTCTACTGCACGAGGCGCATACTGCTCTTCACAAGCAGACTCTAGGATGCCCACCCCGGGCTCGAAACCGCGCGTAAACTCAGTGAGTTTTACCTGTTTAGCTTCCAAAGCTGTCTGTAGCACCTTCATGGCCTTGTGAGGGTCGCCGGCTCCGCAGAAAAATAAGTCTGCGGCAAAATAACCGTGTTCGGGCCAAGTGTGAATTGCTATATGAGACTCTGCCAAAGTTGCAGTAGCCGTCACTCCGTGAGGACTAAACTGGTGTACGCACAAATCGATGAGAGTAGCTCCTCCGGCTTCGATCGCATCGAGAATAGCGCGGCGGATACGTTCGGGATCGTTGAGCACGTCTCCTGGAGACTGCCAAGCATCAGCGATCAGATGGGTTCCCAATTGTTTCATTCTGCGGGGTTTTACCTCTAACTCACAATGTCTCAAACCTTTTGACGATAGCACAGCGTCAAAATTTTTGCAAGCAGCCTACACCAAAAAAATTTGAAAGAGTGGTTGAGAGCGATCGTCCGAAGATTTTTGGCGGTTTGGGGGCAGCAAGCTGTACTAAGTATATGTAATACTTGGTTATATCAATTCCGGTTGCACTTTTGTTGACTGTTAACTGTTGACTGTTGGCTGTTGACTGTTGGCTGTTAACTGTTGACTGTTAACTGTTGGCTGTTGACTGTTGAGAGTTTGAACAATAGACCTCTTGCCTCAGTCCTTTTAATCAAATTTTGGGACTGGCTAGAAGCCCATCCCACAAGAAAAAAAGATTTTTGTGGGATGTTGCTCTGAGCAGCGTCCTAATTATTTTGCAAGAAGTCTAATACCGAATGAACCGAAAATGATATTAGTCAAACCATACACCATTATGTTCTGTGAATCCCTTAAAAGTTTGGAAAAAAATTGCTCTGTTTGTTAGCTTAATGCTGTTATCGCTGTTGGGTGTCAAAACCGCCGCGTCTGCTAATTTGTCGCCGACAACCTTACAGGCTCAAAATTGTCCCTACGGAGGCAAACCCCGACCCTTCGCTCAAGTCGTCACCCAAAAAGATCCCCTGACAATCCGTTCTTCCCCCAACGGCCGGGCGATCGGCTTGGTTCCCAAAGGCTGGCAAGTCGTGATGGGCGATCGGGATGCAACAGGAAAATGGGTAAAGATTGGCAGTCACTTTAGTTCTAGCACCGCAAATCTTGATGAAGGGAGGTTTGCGAATGCACCTGATTTCCGAGTGGGTTGGGTTTATCAAAGTTATCTAAAACCTTTAGGAAATTCTTGCGATAAACCGCTGAACATACAGCGCGGACAATTACCTAAATTATCGGGAGACAGACAAGTTTCAATTCACGAAGATTGGCTGCAAATCGGAGATAAAATTGCCCACCTAGATGCTCAAAGATAATTTAAATTTAATGAAATGCCGATAAAATTCACAGCGCAAACTGCAAATTAGACAAAACTTACGCACTCCAAAGAAACCGGGTTTTTTCATAAAATTGGGTAGCTAAAATTCAGGATTGTTGTGAAAAATAAATGTAATGACGGCTCGCGCGCCAGTCATAATTAGAGCGACTAGAGCTGATGATAGAATTGAGCGATCGCACCGCCATCAAATTAAAAAAAGTCTTAGAAGTTGCCCTAACTCTCCCTGGAAACTCCCACCGCTTTTTGCAAGCTGGATTAATTGATTCGCAGTCGGGTTTGAAACAACTTGTAACCGATTGGCAAACTGCTTTTAGTAACTTGCAGCCCATAGACAAACAAAGTGTCCGGCAAAATCCAGGGTTATTTCTCGCAACTGCTGACGATTTAGTTTATCGAGGAATGACTAGCGGAACTTCCGGTGATTTTTTTACCTACTTTGCCGGGAATGAGTGGAATCAAGCGCGTTTATTGGCACGCCAACGCGCTTTAGGTTGGTGGGGAATTGACGAACAAGTCCCAATTATTAATCTCGCCAGCCGCTTGCAGCCACTTCGAGTTAACGATGTTGCGTTAATTGGAAATATCACACCCGATTGGCTGCAAAATTTAAAGCAATTGTTGCAGATTAAACCTGCTGTGATTCGAGGTTATCCCAGTCGTTTGTCGGAAGTTGCGGCCGCCCTAGTTGGGCATTCAATTCCTCCTGTATTAGGAGTTATTTGTACCGGTGAGGTTTTATTTGAATTTCAAAAACAGTTACTTGAATCAATTTTTCAAACTTCTGTTATTAACGAGTACGGTTGCCAAGAAACGGGGATTTCTGGCTTGAGTTGTCCTGAATGCGGGCGGCTGCATTTAGATGTCGATCGCTGTTTTTATGAAATTATTGACGGTGAATTAGTCACTACAGATTTATTCAATTATACAATGCCTTTGATTCGGTATAAATGTGGCGATCGCCTGCAATTATATTCCGATGCGTGTGGTTG
>NZ_JBARVX010000503.1:0-2862 GCF_049646505.1 Microcoleus sp. | reverse complement strand
ATTGAAGATTTGAGTGAGTTACTTTTTGATTTATCTGGTTCAGATAAACCTGTTAAATGCCTCGCATAAAGTTGGTCAATAGCCTTCATAGCCTTCATTTGACCTCTCGACAATTAATCCACCCTGGAATTAACTGAATAGTAAGGGGTTTGGAAACAACGTTTGGGATGACTACCGCGCCCTTGATAGCTACAGGCATACAGCTATGGGTAATACCTGGATGCAGTACAAAAAAGAAACTACAAAATATGAATGTCAAGTTTAATTACCCAGCTTGAATTGAGGCGATCGCTCCAGGTACTGGCATCTCTGCACGAGATCCCTTCGTCCGCATCGCTGCTAATCAAGAATTACTGACCATTCTGTCTGATGTGCCAGCTAGTTATATTACTTCTGCTGCATTTACCTTTGTTAGAACATATTTGTCAACCTCTTTTACTGAACTGGCGTTCTAGGCAACCTTCATAAAGCTGCCCCCTCCATTTAGAGGGGGTAATTTTTACTGAACGAAATCGCTCACAGGAATGAAGTTGCAGGAACTTGATGCGATTTAAATTGGAATTGTTCACCACATAAACTAAGAAAAACCATGCACAATTCATCGATTGAACCTAATTCTGGATATAACAACTCCAGTTACGAATCGGAACCCGACTTGACTGTCGGTTACTCGTCATCAAGAGAAATTCGTCAAGGTAATTTTGATGACGCTTACCAAGAAAATGTCTATGACTTGTCCAACCTAGCAGATACTCCTTGGACAGATTCAGCAGTCCGCCCGAATCCACAGTTGGAGCTGGAGCTTGATTAAAGAAAAAGCGAAGATCGAGAAATGCAGTTCTGGACGCATCAACCTAAAAAACCCAGTTTCTCGTTCTCATCCTCAACCTAAAATGACGGAATTACATAGAAAAACCGGGTTTTTGGGTAATTCCTAAAATGGAGAGGGAGAGAGGTAGAGGAAGAGAGGAAGAGGGCGAGAGGGGGAGAGGGAGATTGAGCTGATTGGTTATTTCTGCAATACTGCTCTATTTTTCGTAATGTTTTAAAAACCTTTTAAAGTTTTTCCAAATTAGAAAGAATAGAGCAGCTTTTTTTACCTGATTTTAGTTAACATCAATAGGATTCCCATGAACAGTCCAAAGCAGTTAAAAAAATTAAATCAGGTAGGATATGCTTTAATAGCTGCCAGTAAACTCTGCCTAATTTTTGCTTTCGTCTGCATTACTTTCTTCAGCTTTTCATCAATTGCTAGCGCCAGTTCCTTACCTACTAAAATTTGGGAAAAAGAACAATCTAGAGTTTTGCTGCCAGATTGGAGCCAGATTACCTTCAATTCCCTACCAGCCGTTGCTAGTTCTGGAAGTTCTGGCGATCGAAGCTGGCAAGCTGGCACTGCTGTTGACAACATCTTGAAGCTGGGAGACATTAACGACGTAAAACCTGAAATTCTGTCTTTGCAAGCAATTGAACAATTGGCATTAGGGGGTATCAATTTAGAGAATATTAGCTTGTCAGCATTTCCCTTAGCGGGTAAGCAAACTGTCGGTCACTTGGCTGAAATTGTTCCAAATCTGAGCCAATTTCAATTGAGCGATGTTCCTCCAATTGCTTCTTTATCTTCTCAAATAGCCGGAGCGAACTCTAACATCAGCCAATTGCCAATTGGTCAAGCTATAAAACAAGTACCGCAACTAGCGCAAGCAAAACTCAACCAAATTGACCTATCTGAGTTTGCGATCGCCCAAATTCCCAATCTTAATAGCGTAAATTTAGAACAGTTCTCTGGCTGGTCAGAGGAACTCATCAGCAATATTCCGCTGCTGAGTCAAGTCCCGCTTTCTAATTTTCCGGTTCCTATTGCGTCTATTGGCAGCACAATCATGCGAATTGATATGATTTACAGTCGGTACGAGAGCAAGCGCAATAACACAATTTCCGGTTCTGATGTAGAAGGATTTGCGGTAGCGTGCGAGAAAGATTGCGCTTATATCGAACTCGACGACATGGAAAACGCCGGTCGTCGCGCCGCAGGGCCGCTAGAAGGGAAGCAGTGGATTAGCGGCAAATACCAGGAAGTGCGAGGCGGTTCTGGCTGTTTGAGCGGTTGGGAACCGACGGGCCGGCATCCTTTTGGGGAAGTGTTTAAAGTAGTGGTAATGGAACCGTCAGAAACCAGCGATACTGTTGACACGGCTCTGTACTTCAGGTTTAGTTTGCCCTGTGGCAAATCGCCTTACATTATTGGTCCGGTTCCGTTTCTCAGTTACAGCGTTAATTCGCCTATGTTTGTCGGTCGATTGGAGGGCGGTTCTTCTAACAGTATTTCGCGTTCAAAAGGCGTCGCATCTGAAACAAAACCTTCAAAGCCGCTGAGTTCAAATCAAACTAAAGAAAACCCTTTACCAACTCAGCCTCTACCTGAATCCAAGCGAGAGTGCGCGCGCCCAGCAACTTACGTGAGCGGTGTGGATGTAGCTTCATTAGGGGAGGCGTTAGCAAAGCTTTCCGAAGGAATCGCCAATTTGGAAAATGCAGCCAGTGGCGATTACGAAGCTATTGGCGAGATGGTTTGTACTGAAGGATCTCGCAACTGCGGGCGGGCGATCGGTCGCTATCAGTTGATGAGTTACCGGGAAGAGGTGCAGCGTGCTGTCAGCTCAATTCCAGGGGGGGCTAACTTTATCCTGAACGTCAACAAAGGCCAAAAACCTACAAGAGAGGAACTCTTCCAATAGACCTCTTGCAAAATAATTTTATGATATAATGAAAAGTTTGGCTGAGAGTTGATTAGACCTCTTGCAAAATAGTTTTATGATATAATTAAAGGTTTTACTGAAAATTGGTTGAATCCCAACTTCT
>NZ_JBARVX010000502.1:0-3830 GCF_049646505.1 Microcoleus sp. | reverse complement strand
GGGGGGGTTCTTAACATAACATTTTGCGGTTTAACATCCAGGTGAGTAAATCCCTGCTGGTGTACAAAACTCAGGGCGCTTCCCACTTGTTGAATTATTGGCAAAGCTTTCGCTTCGGACAAAATGCCGTTATCTTCGAGATATTCTGCTAAATTAGTGCCGTCGATTAATTCCATCACCATGCACCACAATTGAAGATTTCCTACCATTTCGGGAAATACTTCGTAAACTTGGACGACGTGGGGATGGCTGCATCGGGCTAAAGATAAAGCTTCGTTGAGAAATTTGGTTTGTAATTCCTGAAAGTTTGGTTTACCTTGAACGTTGGCATTTAGGGTTTTGATGGCGACTACTTTGCCTTCTTTGGGGTTTTGGGCGCGGTAGGTGACGCCGAATCCGCCGCCGCCGAGGATGGCTTCGACTAGGTATTTGCCGTTGTGGAGTTGTTGTCCTGGTGGCCAGTGCCTCATGGCGGGTTTGTGGGGGTGGAGAGGATGGTTTTGATTATAGCTGAGATGGGGGAATTTTTGGTTGAGGCTTTGGGTGATATCGTTTATGGTTGTTTCGGAATAATTGAACCGCAGAGGCCACAGAGGGCACAGAGGAGAGAGGAGAGAGGTTCAGAAACCGGGTTTTTTCCGAGATTTAGGTGACAGTTTTAATTTGGGAAAAAACCCGGTTTCAATCTTAAGTGTAAGCCTCCATTGGCAAACAAGAACACACAAAATTACGATCGCCAAAAGCATTATCTATCCGGCCCACCGCAGGCCAAAACTTATATTCGCGAGTCCCAGCAGTCGGATAAGCAGCTTGCGCGCGAGTATAAGGACGGTTCCACTCATCAACCATCAGAGATTCTGCAGTATGGGGCGCATTTTTCAACAGATTATTTTGCGCGTCAACATTACCTTTTTCAATCTCCGCAATTTCGCCTCGAATCGCAATCATCGCATCGCAGAAAGAATCTAATTCCTGCTTCGATTCGCTTTCCGTCGGTTCCACCATTACCGTACCTGCGACAGGCCAAGAAACAGTCGGCGCATGATAGCCGTAATCCATCAACCGCTTAGCGATATCATCAACTTCGATAGCAGCAGATTTTTTGAGAAGCCGCAAATCCAGAATACACTCGTGCGCCACTAAACCCGATTTCCCTTTGTACAAAACCGGATAATAAGATTCTAACCGATGCGCCATGTAATTAGCGTTAAGAATTGCAACTTTTGTCGCCTCAGTTAAACCGACTCCTCCCATCATCCGAATGTACATCCAAGAAATAGTCAAAATGCTGGCACTGCCCCAAGGTGCAGCCGAAATAGCACCAACTGATGCTATCTTGCTCCCCCCCTTAGCAAGGGGGGGTTGGGGGGGGTAAGCTCTTGATTCTGCATCAGTAGAAGGCAAAAACTCCACCAAATGAGGCATTACTCCAATCGGCCCCATGCCAGGCCCGCCGCCACCGTGAGGAATGCAGAAAGTTTTGTGCAAATTTAAGTGACAAACATCAGCACCAAAATCACCGGGGCGGCACAAACCAACTTGAGCATTCATATTTGCGCCGTCCATATAAACTTGTCCGCCGCAGTCGTGGACAATCTCGCAAATCTCTTTAATTTTTGACTCAAACACGCCGTGGGTAGATGGATATGTCACCATCAAAGCAGCCAGTTCATTTTTGTGTTTTTCCGCTTTTTTATGCAAGTCGGCGACATCAATATTCCCCTGACTATCGCACTCGACAGCAACTACTTTCATCCCCGCCATGACTGCGCTAGCCGGATTTGTACCGTGGGCTGATTGGGGAATTAAACAGATATTGCGGTGAGCTTCGCCTCGGTGTTCGTGGTATTGGCGAAGGACTAACAATCCCGCGTATTCTCCCTGGGAACCGGCGTTTGGCTGCAAAGAAATTCCCGCAAAACCGGTGATTTCTGCCAGCCACTGTTCGAGTTGCACGAACATCATTTGATAGCCGCGAGTTTGATTGCGGGGTGCAAAGGGATGAATCTTGCCAAATTCGGCCCAAGTTACCGGCAGCATCTCGGCTGTTGCATTCAATTTCATCGTGCAGGAGCCCAAGGGAATCATCGATGTGTTTAGCGATAAATCCTTGGTTTCTAAACGGTGCAAGTACCGCAAAAGTTCGGTTTCGGAATGGTAGCTGTTGAAAACTGGATGGGTGAGATAGCTGGTTGTGCGATCGCAAAAATCTGGTAAAGTCAAATAGGAATTTAATGCGTCTGCATCCAGCGGAATGTTGAGAGCGTTCTGCCCCTCGACCCTGATATAATCCTTATGCTGGCCGAAAATTTCCCATAAATCTTGCACGTCTTCAACGGTAACAGTTTCATCTAAAGTGATTCCGACTGTCGCCTCATCAAAAACTCGAAGATTAATGTTGCGAAGCTGGGTAGCTTCTAGAAGTTCTGACAGCGGTTTGTCTCCCAATTCTACTCGCAGAGTGTCGAAGAAAGGTTGAGAACCAATTTTGTATCCGAAACTTCTTAAACCGGATGCCAAAAGTGCAGTTAAACTCCATACTTTTTCTGCAATGTCTCTGAGTCCAGACGGGCCGTGATAAACAGCATACATACTCGCCATCACTGCCAGCAAAACTTGAGCAGTACAAATATTGCTAGTTGCTTTTTCGCGGCGGATGTGCTGTTCGCGAGTTTGCAAAGCCAAACGTAACGCAGACTTGCCGTTGGCATCTTTGGAAACTCCCACAATTCGCCCCGGAACTTGCCGTTTAAACTCTTCTTTTGTGGCGAAATAGGCTGCGTGGGGCCCTCCGAATCCCATCGGTACTCCGAAGCGCTGGGTGCTTCCTACGGCTATGTCAGCGCCGAATTCGCCGGGGGGTGTAAGCAAGCAAAGGCTCAAAATGTCGGCGGCTACTGTGACTAATGCTCCGTTTTCGTGTGCCGATCGAATAAAATCCCTATAGTCGTAAATTGTGCCGTCTGTAGCTGGGTATTGCAGGAGCGCGCCGAAGATTGTACGATCGAACTCAAAGCTTTGATGGTCGCCCACAATCACCTCAATTCCCAACGGCTTAGCGCGAGTTTGCACCACTTCAATCGTTTGAGGGTGACAATCTTGGGACACAAAAAATGCTTTCGCCCCCTTTTTGCTAGCGCCGTAACTTACCGCCATCGCTTCCGCCGCCGCAGTCCCTTCATCCAGCAAAGAAGCGTTGGCAATTTCCAAACCAGTGAGGTCGATTATCATGGTTTGGAAGTTCAGCAAAGCTTCCAATCGCCCTTGGGCAATTTCGGCTTGGTAGGGAGTGTAAGCTGTATACCAGCCGGGATTTTCCAGAATATTCCGCTGGATGACCGGGGGCGTGATGCAGTCGTGATATCCTGTGCCGATGTACGATCGAAATACCTGATTTTTTGCAGCAATTTCTTTCAATTCTGCCAAAGCAGCGTACTCGCTTTGCGCTGCGGGAAGTTGCAGGGGTTGATTCATGCGAATCGCCGCTGGAACAGTTTTGTCAATCAACTCATCGAGGCTGGAAATACCCAAAACATCCAGCATTTGCTGGATTTCGCTGGGTGTCGGGCCAATGTGCCGCGCCGCAAAACCACCGATGGGGGAAAGGTTTTGCTGCTGGCTGGGTTCAACTTTCGGGCTGTAGAGTACCAAGGCGGATTCTCCTGAGTTAACTTTTGCTTCTTTGTTTGTAACATTTTGCAACGGAAGAAGTCATTAGTCATTAGTCATTAGTCATTAGTCATTAGTCATTAGTCATTAGTCATTAGTCATTAGTCATTAGTCATTAGTCATTAGTCATTAGTCATTAGTCATTAGTCATTAGTCATTAG
>NZ_JBARVX010000501.1:0-9896 GCF_049646505.1 Microcoleus sp. | reverse complement strand
TGGGCGGTACGGTTGTTAGTACGGGGCAGTTGTCGGCACCGGGAGGGCGAATTACTGTTGCTGCGGTTCCGGGCGAGAATGTTTTGCGTATCAGTCAACCGGGATTTTTGTTGAGTTTGGAGATAGCAGCGGGCGGGAATTTGGGGAATTCTCCACAAGGTTTAAATCCTGTTTCTTTGCCGCAGTTGCTGACAGGTACGGGGCAAAATCAGGCGACTGGTGTTGCGGTTGCGGATGACGGTAGCGTGCGGCTTGTGGGTTCTGGTTTGCTGGTGAATTCTGGGGATGTGGCGATTGCTGCTGGGAATGTGTCTGCGCTGGATCAATTGAATGCGGGAAGTGCGAATTTATGGGCGGCGGGAAATCTCACGTTAGCGGGGACTAGGCTGCAAACTGCGGGGGATTTGAGTTTGCTGGCCGGGGATGCGGTGCGGGTTCGAGATAGCGTTCAGAATCCGTTTTTGGCGCGGGCTGGGGGGAATTTGGAGGTGCGGGCCGATCGCGCGATCGACATTCTCACTCAAAATGCTACTGGCGGCTTGTTTCTTCCCCCGCAATTCCAAAGCGCAGGCAATTTGAGTTTAGTTAGCAACGGCACGATTTCGGGGGATTCTCACTTTGTTGCGGGAGGCAATTTTTCGGTGCGGAATTTGTCGGGAATGCCGGGAAATTTTGTGAGTTTATTTGACCCGATTATCAGTTCCGAAGGAGATGTTTTCTTTGGGGATTATACTGGTGTTTCGCTGAAAGTAGAGGCGAGGGGAAGTATTGTTGGTGAAAATATTACTATTACTGGCCCGGATTTGGCATTGCAGACTGAAAATGTGAATTCCGACCCAGATATTGCGATTTTAACCAGCAGTCCGGCTTTGATTCTGCGGGCGGGAGTGGCAAATTTGACCAATTCTGTTAATGTTTCTCCTGACAGTTTAGGTGAGGATACAAATTTCACGGCGGAACCTGTTTTTAGCAGAAATTTGATTGCTGTGGAAAATATTTTAGCAGCCGGGCCGGTGATTTTGTCGGCAACGGGAGATGTGCAAACTAGAGATATTAACGGCGGACAAATTAGCCTCGAAAGCAGGGAAGCTGGAGTAGTAGTTGGGGGCAGGTTAACATCGAGTTCGACAATTAATATTCAAGCTCTCAACAATATTATATTAACCAATGATATTTCTCCCAATGATATCAACGGCAATATTAGTCTGAATACGACTGCGGGTAATATTGTAACCGGTGCGATCGACACTGGGAATTCTGGGGCGATCGCCTTTACAGCATTCGGCAATGTGAATTTTGGGAATTTGCAGGGTTCTCAAGTTAATATTACCAGCAACTCAGGTGCTCTGGGAGTTTTGACGGCTCCGAATGCAATTGTCCCGAATACAACACCAGTCAATATTACAGCCACCGAAAATCTCACTTTGGCAGCTTCGGGCGACTTAACCGTAGGGAACCTCGCGGCTGCTACTCTCAGGGCTGGCAGCAGCAGCGGAAGTGTGGCTACGGGTACGATCGCCACTAGGGGAGATGTCAGAATTTTAGCAGGACAACAAATCAACACGGGGGCGATCGCTGTTAATCCTGCCACAAATCCAGTTAATCCTGCGATTCCCACAGTCAATCTGGACGCGCAAACTAATATTAATGTGGCATCGATTGATGCCGCCGCCGCCAGCGTTGCTTTGAGAGCTTCTAGCGACTTAAATACTGGGAATTTGCAGGGGGCGGCAGTTGATGTTAACAGTGATGGGGGAAATATTGCGATCGGCAATACTGCGTCAACTGGAAATATCAATGTAAGAAGTGCGGGAAATGTGAATTCAGGGGATTTGCGGGGTGTGGCTGTTAATATTAACAGCCGTGCGGGGACGATTGGAGTTACCAGTGCCGCCGCCACCAGCAATGTAAATTTCACCGCTTTGGGCAATATAAATTCAGGGATTTTACAGGGAAGTGATGTTTTAGTTAATAGTAATTCTGGAAGCATTCAAACTTCAAATGTTACCGCAGCTAACGGTGTCAGCTTCACAGCATCTGGCGATGTTAATGCTGAAAATTTGCAGGGAGTTGTAGTTGATTTAGTTAGCAGCAGGGGAAATGTCAGCACTGGCAATATTAGTGCTTCATCAATTGTGGATATTTTAGCGGGAGGGCAGATCGCAACTGGGGCAATAAATATTAATTTCTTTGGGCGCGATCGCGCTCCGGCTGTAAATATTAACGCTCAAAATGATATTAGCATTGTATCGGTGAATGCTCCGGGCGCTCAAGTTGATATCGCAACTCCGGGTTTGGTGCGAGTGACTGGTACTTTTGACCAAAATGGTACTCCTGTGAGTGTCTCAACGCTTGGTGGCGCTCAACCGGGTACAGTCAGGATCGCCCACGGCGGCGGGGATGTCAATCCGCGGATACCTTTTGCGGTGGGAGATGCGACGGCTAACGGGACTGCTGGGGCGATCGCCAGCAGTGCGGATGGTACTATTGCTCAGGGACAATCTTTCATCAATTCTTACACTCAAGGTAGTAGTGCGATCGTCACTACCAACCAACCAAATAATCCCAACCAACCAAATAATCCCAACCAACCAAATAATCCAAATAATCCCAACAATCCCAACCAACCAAATAATCCCAACAATCCCAACCAACCAAATAATCCGAACAATCCCGACAATCCCAACAATCCCAACAATCCGAACAATCCCGACAATCCTAACAATCCCAACATTCCAAATAATCCCAACAATCCCAACAATCCTAACAATCCCAACCAACCAAATAATCCCAACCAACCAAATAATCCCGACAACCCGAATAATCCCAACAATCCGAACAATCCTAACAATCCCAATAATCCCAATAATCCCAATAATCCCAATCAGCCGCCGCCATCACTCAGGGATAGATTTCCAGATCGAGGGCGATCGATTTTTCCCGAACCAAACCAACCCTTGACCCCCGAACAGCAGCAGAACCAAAATAGTCTATCGCGAGATATAGGAAAACCCGGAGAAAGGCTGCCGCCGGAAAGAATCCAATCTCAGAGAGGACTGAGAAATTTAATCGGTTCCAATCTCAGAGATTCAGTTATTCAGTCAGCATTTCGCAGTGAAATCGGCAGAAATTTGGATATCGGTCAAATATCGGCAGCTTTACCTCTGCTGGAAAAATCTTTCAGCCAAGAATTCCGGGAATATTTCGGTATCAACACCACCGACGAGTTGGTATCCCCAGACGAAATCAAGAAAAAATTAGCATCCGTAGGTGCACAAACGGGCACGAAACCCAGCTTGATTTATCTGTTTTCGCGAGCAGAAAAATTAGATTTAATGTTAGTAACTTCTTGCGGTGCAGTCGTTCACAAAACCGTGTCGCAAGCAAACCGGGAAGAATTGCTGAAAGTTGTAACTGAATTCAGGGGTGAGATTACTAAGCCTGGGGCGCGGACTACTACGAGTTATCTACCATCAGCCCAAAAGCTTTATAAGTGGATGGTTGCGCCTTTGGAGGAGGATTTGCAAAAGTGCGAAACGGATACTATTTCCTTTGTTGTCGATCGGGGTTTGAGAGGTATGCCCTTTGCTGCTTTGCACGACGGAAAGCAATTTTTGGTGGAAAAATACAGTCTCAGTTTGATGCCGAGTATTAATTTAACAGATAGTCGCTACGTCGATCTCAGAAATTCTCAAGTTCTAGCAATGGGCGCGTCGGAATTTTCACAGTTGAATCCTTTACCTGCAGTTCCTGCAGAAATAGCAGCTATTTCGCGAGAGTGGCCGGGAGCAAGTTTTCTGAATGAGGGTTTCACTTTAGAGAATTTGAAACGACAGCATCAAAGCCGGCCTTTTGGAATTATTCACTTAGCTACTCACGGCGAATTTCGTCCGGGGGCTCCGAGTAATTCTTTTATTCAGTTGTGGGATAGTCGGCTAAGACTGGATCAGTTGCAGAATTTGAGATTGAATAATCCGCAGGTGAATTTATTAGTTTTAAGTGCTTGTCGGACTGCTGTGGGTGATGAAAGTGCGGAGTTGGGTTTTGGCGGTTTGGCGCTGCAAGCGGGGGTGCAAACGGCTTTGGGGAGTTTGTGGTATGTTTCGGATGAGGGTACTTTGGGATTGATGAATGAGTTTTACCAGCATTTGAAGACAGCGCCAATTAAGGCTGCGGCGCTGCGAGAAGCGCAAATTGCGATGTTGCGGGGTGATGTGCGTTTGGAGGGCGGAAAGTTGCGGGGTTCGAGTCGGGGCGAGGTGGTGGAGTTGCCGCAATCTTTGCAGGGGTTTGCTGATTTGAAGTTGTCGCATCCTTATTATTGGTCGGCTTTTGTGATGATTGGAAGTCCGTGGTGATTGGTAATCGGTAATGAATAGACCTCTTGCAAAAGTCCTTTTAATCAAATTTTGGGACGGGCTAGAAGCCCATCCCACAAGAAAAAAGATTTTTGTGGGATGGGCTTTGAGCATCGTCCTAACTATTTTTGCAAGAGGTCTAATCAAAGAAAAAGGTTTACTCGTTACCAGGCTCTGCCTGGTAACGCAGATCCGGAGGCTCTGCCTCCCTTCCCTTTTCGCGAGGCTCTTCAAGAGTGACATCGATTCTTAGGCTCTTAACCAGTTATTGAAAATGATTTAGGATGCTATATAATCTGTTGCTCATATAGATTGTGTATGGCGATTGAGGGGGAGAAGAGGAGAAGGGGAGAGGGGGATCGGATTTGACGATTTTTGATGTCATCAAAATATACAATTTTTATTTGCACAACAGCTTAGCGGTTATCAAAAAAGTGAGGTATGCCCTATGCCCACGGAGACCTATGCCGCATAGTACCTCATACCAGAGCACAGAAAGGCTATATTTAGCCGAACCTGATATAATTGTTGTAGTGTTCGGACTGTTAAAACAATACTTTTTGCAAACATGAGATGCTCCGAGTCTTCACTACCGAATCATCCGCGAGAAATATCCCAACATTCCCGCGCAATCTCCCAATCTTCCTGAGTGTGAATCACCAAAACCCGCACCGCTGAATCAACCGCCGCAATATCATCATCCACTGGCGAATTCAAATTTTTCTCCCCATCCAATTTTAACCCCATAAATCCAAAAACTTCGCAAGCTGCAGCCCGCACAACCGCCGAATTTTCCCCAACTCCCGCCGTAAAAATCAAAGCATCCAACCCTCCCAAACTCGCCAGCATCGCCCCAATTCCGGCGCGCAAACGGTGCACGTAAATATCCAAAGCAAGTTGAGCGCGAGAATTGCCATCTTTAATCGCTGCCAAAATTTGCCGCATATCGCTAGAAACCCCGGAAATCCCCTTCAAACCAGAATTCCGATTCAGAATATTATCTAGTTCCTCAGCAGTAAAATCGGATCGTCTTAACAGATAAATTACGATCCCAGGATCGATCGCCCCCGATCGACTTCCCATCATCAAACCATCCAAAGGAGTAAAACCCATCGTCGTGTCAACACTCCGACCACCGAGAACCGCCGCCAGAGAGCATCCGTTGCCCAAATGACAGCTAATCAGCCGCAAATCGGCAGGATCGCGGTTGAGAATTTCAGCAGCCCTGCGAGTGCAATATTGATGGCTGATGCCGTGAAAACCGTAGCGCCGAATCCCCTCTTCCAGCCATTCGTAGGGGCCAGGATAAACAAACGCAGCGGGCGGCAATTGGGCGTGAAAAGCCGTATCAAAAACAGCAATTTGCGGCACATTTCCCAGTATTTTTTCGATTGCTTCGATGCCTTCCAAATTAACCGGATTGTGGACGGGAGCAAACTCAGCCAAACGAGAAATTTCCTCTTTGACTTCCGGCGAAATCAGCGTGCTTTGCTGATATTTTTGCCCGCCGTGAACGACGCGATGACCGACAATATCAATGTCCTTTAAACTATTAATAACTTGAGTTTTTCCCTGCCACAGAGTCTCCAGCATCCGAGCAATGGCCTGGGAGCGAGAATTTGAGGAGAATTCTTCCGCAAGCGTATTGCCCGCAGCAGTTTTGACTTGCAGCTCCCCGACATTTTCGCGGTGAGTCCAGTCTATTTGCGCTTCCCAGAGGGGTTGCGGCGCGCGATCGGGAAGCCGATCGTTTAGTTCGTACAAGCAGCTTTTGTGACTGCTAGAACCTGCATTTAAAACTAGAATTTTCATGGTAATTTGTAATTTGTAATTCGTAGTAGGGGCGGTGCCCCCGTGCCCGCCCTTTTTTTACTATGCACTAATTATAACTTTGTTAAGGAATATGTCAAATTATTAAAAATTAATTCAATATGTAGCCACGGGTTGCTGTTGTTTGATATATCTTCATCATCTGATTTTCATGGACTAAAAATTAAGGAGTCGATCGCCATGCTGACAACAATTTTACTAACCGTTACCGCCAGAACCGTAGAGTGGAGTCCCGCAGTCAGTTTAATTATGATTATTTGCAATGTTGCAGCCATTGCTTTCGGCAGCTTAACCATCAAAAATCCTCACACAGGCCCAGCCGCGCCCTCAGCGAATCTGGTGGGCGGTTTGAGCTTGGGTGCGCTTGTCGGAAGTCTCTGCTTCGGTCATATTCTGGGAACAGGTACGATTTTAGGATTGTCTTACTTGGGCGCACTTTAGTTTCAGACTGTAAGGTGCGCCCCCGCACCTTACCGCCAATTTCAAGTACCGGGCAAATTGCGGAGAGTTTCATCCATGTACGATCGATCGCCCAAAACCTCCAGCATCGGCCCGCGCACATCAAACTTGACAACACTCACAGAAGCTGCTAAGGCGGCAATGCGAAGGCGATAACTTCCCAAATCGATCCCCAACAAACTGCACAGAATAATCCGAATAGTCGCCTTGTGGGAAACCACCAAAACATTACCATTCTTGTACTTTTCCTGAATTTCTGCGATAATTAAGGACGATCGGCTAGCAATTTGCACAGAAGTTTCCCCCTCAGTCGGTGGATTCCAAGCCGGTTCAGTCAACCAATTAATGTAATCATCAGCATATTTTTCGCGAACCGATTCAACTGTTTCACCCTCCCACTTGCCGTACTTAATTTCCCTCAATCCATCGCGAAGTTGCATTTCAATTCCCACAGCATCGCACAGAGGTTTCGCAGTTGCGATCGTGCGTTTCATGGGGCTGACATAAACAGCATTCCAAGGCAATTTTGCGTAAGCTGCGGCAAATTGTTCGGCCATCATAGAACCTTCCGGTGTTAATTCTGCGTCGAGGTCGCCGCAGTAGCCGCCAGTTTGGCTGTAAGTCGTTTCACCGTGTCGCACCAAGTAGATTTTTAAGCTCATAAATTCCTAGGTTCGCAGTGAGGACGACCGTCCTCATAAATTTGGATTTCTATTTCTTTAAGCATTACAGATCATTTTGAATAAACCAATTTTAGAGCGGGGTTGGTTTATGCTAAGATGACATCGATCTTAGTTGTTTTACTTATATACTATAGGTATTGCACTTTGTCAATAAAAGAATGTCCCAGCATTTCATGAGTTCGATCGAAATTGAGAGGATTTTAGGGAAACCTTACTTTCAAGCTCCTAATTGTCTAATTTACAACATGGATTGTTTGGAGGCAATGAAGCTGTTGCCAGATCGATTTGTAGATTTAACCGTTACCAGCCCGCCTTACAATATTGGCAAAGAGTACGAAAAATCCTTGGTGTTGGATGAGTATTTAGACTGGTGCGAGCGGTGGATAGCGGAAGTTTACCGGACAACGGTTGATCGAGGGGCGTTTTGGCTGAATTTAGGTTACTTGTCTGTGCGCGATCGGGCCAAAGCAATTCCGATTTCCTATCTGCTTTGGGACAAAGTACCTTTTTATCTGATTCAAGAAATTGTGTGGAATTACGGTGCGGGAGTTGCGGGCAGCAAGTTTTTTTCGCCACGCAACGAAAAATTTCTCTGGTATGTCAAAAATCCCGACAATTATATATTTAATTTGGATGAAGTACGCGACCCAAATGTGAAATATCCAAATCAAAAGAAGAACGGCAAGATTAAAGTAAATTTAAAAGGCAAAAATCCGACGGATGTTTGGCAGTTCCCAAAAGTTACGTCCGGGAAAAACCGAGCTTCAAAAGAACGCACATCTCACCCCGCTCAATTTCCGGTTGCTGTTTTAGATCGCATCATCAAGTCTTCATCGAATTTAAACGAAATTGTTTTAGATCCGTTTATGGGTTCCGGGACTACAGCAATTGTGGCTCTGGGTTTGCAGCGACAAGTTATTGGATTTGAAATCAGGGCTGATTACTGCGATATTGCTGCTAATAGAATAGATATTTTTTTGATGGAAAAAGAACTGAAAGAAGCACAATTATCTTTATTCTAAAGTTGGCAATTGCAGCAATTTATAACGTTCAACAGCAGGGCTTAATCTCGCTTGCTGACCGGTTGCAGCAGCTTGACCTTGCCAATCTTCTTGGTCTAACCATCCAAATCTGACTAAGTTAATCTGCGGTTTTTGTGAACCTTGAACGTTTTTGTTAAATTTCTGGAAATTAACAACAAGGTAATAGCCTGATTTACTCTTCTTTCCTTCTATACCAGTAGTGCTGAGTTGAGTATAACTGCGGTTTCCATAGGTATTGCGATTACTTGAAGATGTTTTAATCTCGATTGAGAAGCTATCGTTTAGAAGACAGACAATATCTTTTTCAGTCGCATTTTCTTCGCGACGCCAAATTGCTGGGTATCGCCTAGCCAATTCTAACGGGATTAGTTCGTGCAAAAAGTATCCCATAATTTGGGGGCGGGGAAATAAATCTACACCTATTTTGTAGTGGGCGCTAGTTAGATTAGATTCAAATATTTCTCGCCAAACGTGAATTACTACTTCATATATTTCATCCGGGTTAAGTGGATGTATCTCTATCAATTCCCGTGTTTTTACTTTCCAAGCTTCAGGTGCAAGTCCCGCATAAGGTGAACTCATTTACTCTATCCCCTCTAACAATTCGCTTAGCGATACTCCTAAAGCTTTAGCTAGACGCAAAATATTCAGAAGAGCGATATTTCTCTCACCACGTTCAATGCCACCAATATAATTTCGATGCAATTCTGCCAGTTCAGCTAACTTTTCTTGGCTTAGCCCCTTTGCTTTTCTCAATTTCCGAACTTGTTTGCCAAATATTTTAAGCTTGATATTTTTTGTCACACCGAAAATATAAAGCTTGTCACGGTTGAAAATCTACACACTATGAGTGTTAATTTTAAAACACGCTTTAAATCTACACATGATGAGTGTTAATTAAGAAAAAAGAAAAAAAGCCCTCAATTTGTGAGGACTTTATTTTTGCAGCGCGTGTTATTGGTAAAATCGCCCCTTGTATCTACAAGCGATCGCCCCTATCCAGGTGCACCCGATCGCACACCTTGATCTCCCGTCACCTCCGAACCCTTCGTTTCCTTCGGCGCTTCCGACGAAACCGCGCCACCGTGCGGCCACTTCCAGTCCCGGATTTCCGGCATATCGTCGCCGTGTTTGTTGATATAATGCCTGTGCTCGATCAGCTTGTCCCGCATAGCTTGTTTACCGTAAGCTGCAACAGAGCTCAGTTTCGGAACCCGATCGAGTACATCACCAACTAAATGGAATCGATCGAGATCGTTCATCACCACCATATCAAACGGCGTAGTAGTCGTACCCTCTTCCTTGTAACCGCGAACGTGAATATTCGAGTGATTAGTCCGGCGGTAAGTCAAACGGTGAATCAGCCAGGGATAGCCGTGAAAAGCAAAAATTACGTGCTTATCCTTCGTGAACAAAGCATCAAAATCGCGATCGGACAAACCGTGCGGATGTTCGCTAGTAGGCTGCAGCGTCATCAAATCCACCACATTTACCACCCGCACTTTTAACTCAGGATAATCTCG
>NZ_JBARVX010000500.1:0-8350 GCF_049646505.1 Microcoleus sp. | reverse complement strand
AGCCCCCCCTTAACAAGGGGGGGTTGGGGGGGTTCTACACCGCTAATTCGGTTAAATGCTGCCAACAAAGCGGCGACTTCGGCTTCTCTACCGTAGAGTTTTTGGGGGATGAGGAGTTGACCGGCTCGATCGGCATTTCCGGCAGTAAAATCAGATATATTGCCAGTAGCTTGCAGTTGCGCCAGACAAGTTTCGAGGTCAAACCTCAGCCCGTCAGCGCTTTGATACCTATCTTCCGCCATCTTCGCCAACAATTTCATCACGATGGCAGAGATTGCTTCGGGAATTTCCGGCTTCAAACTGCGGGGAGTGGGGGGGATTTTAGCGATGTGACAGTGAACTAATTCTAAAGGGTCGATCGCCCTAAACGGCAATTCACCAGTCAGCATCTCGTAAAAAGTGACACCCAACGAATAAAAATCGCTGCGGTAATCAATAGCGCGATTCATTCTCCCAGTTTGTTCCGGCGAAATATAAGCTAACGTACCTTCTAGCAAATTGGGATAGCTGGGAGTTGCGTTTTCTCGAACCAAGCGCGAGGAGATGCTGAAGTCAGTAATTTTGACCCGATAGGTTTCTGGATTGATGATGATATTCTGCGGTTTAATATCTTTGTGTATTATTTGGTTTTGATGAATTTTGCTCAAACTTTTTGCCAGCGCCACGGCAATTTCCAAAAATTGTTTTAAGTCAAGTTTGCTCGAAATTAAAAAACTAGATAAAGCCATGCCTCCAAAGTCTTCTAAGGTCAGCGCTACACCATTCTGATTAGTTTCTAAACGGTAGCAATTGACAATTTCTTCGAGGTTTTTCAGATTTTCTCGGATATTATATTCGTGTCTCAAGCGGGTAATCTCTTCCAGAGTTGGATACTCGCTTTTCAGGGTTTTGACGATGACTGGCAAATTGTGTTTTTGCCAGATTCCCCGATAAATCACAGTATTGACACCAGAGTACATTTTTTCGGTGATTTGATAGCCTGTTAGCAAAATCATAGTTTAATAAATTTGAATTTAAAGGGTTTGCCGCCACTTTACAGGAGTTGTACTGTTGACGAAAGTTAATAGGGTGTGTTAGATGGGTGATGGCGCGGGCGATCGACAAAACTACCGAGATTTATTTAAGCTTAGTCTAAGTCTCAGAGCTTTGTCATTGGCTATTTCGCTTAATCTTTAAGCAGCTTGGTACTTGCGTGTTATTGCGTAGGGACAATGTGCTTAATATAACATTCGTAACACCGGGAGTTTTAACGCCTTCTTAATCTTCTTGCATCTTTCTTCTGTCAACTTTCAACTCTTTGTTCTGTCAAGTCAACTATCAACCAATACGGTTCACTTAAGAAAGATCCCCCCTAACCCCCCTTAAAAAGGGGGGGATAAGAAAGCTCTCAAAGTCCCCCTTCTTAAGGGGGATTTAGGGGGATCTCCGGGACATAAATAGTGTTAAGTGAACCGTATTGAACTGTCAACTGTCAACTGTCAACTGTCAACTGTCAACTAATCATTGCGAGTCAAACCCTGAAGGCTAACTTGCAAAACCGACAAACCTAAAATCAGCAAAAATAACACTAGGGCGATGGTACAAGCATAACCAATTTCCAAATCCTTAAAAGCCCGTTCGTAAAGATAATAAACAACAGTCTTAGAACTATTGCGAGGGCCGCCCTGAGTCATGATATAAACTTCTTCAAAAACCTTAGTAGCAGAAATCGCTGAAATCACCGCCACCAAAACTAAATAAGGCTTCATCAGCGGCACAGTAATATCCCAGTGTTTCCGCAAACCTTCCGAACCATCAATCGCAGCAGCTTCGTAAAGTTCTGCCGGAATAGATTGCAGCCCCGCCAAATAAATCACCATGTAATAACCCAAGCCTTTCCAGACAGTAACTGCCATCACGCTAAAGAGTACCACCTTCGGATTTGCCAGCCAAGAAACCGGAGGTAAACCCAACATTTCCCCGAACTGATTCAGCAATCCAGTTTCAGCAAACAGCCACTTCCAAGCAATCCCGGCGACAACCATCGAAATCACCGCAGGCGTGTAGTATGCTGCGCGGAACCAGTTCATCCCCCGCAGCTTTTGATTGCACAAAATCGCCATTCCCAGCGGTAGAACAACCAATAAAGGTACTACACAGATCAGATACAGCAGCGTATTGGTCAAAGTTTGCCAAAAAGTGCGATCGCGCCACAGGCGATCGAAATTCTTCAAACCCACCCACTGCGGCATTTGAGTTAAATCGTATTCGTAATTAGTAAAACTCAAATAAAAAGCTTGCACCGCCGGCCACAAAACCGTTAAAGTCAAAATAAACAAAGCCGGAAACAAGAACAAATAAGGTGTCAGATTTCGCCGCCAAAAAGTCAAAGGCATAAATGGGTTATTGGTTATTGGTTATTAGTTATTGGTTATTGGTTATTGGTTATTGGTTATTACTCGTTCCCAGGCTCTGCCTGGTAACGCAGATTCGGAGGCTCTGCCTCCAGTTTTCCTACTCACAAGCGAGGCAGAGCCTCTAGATATTGATTCCCAGGCAGAGCCTGGGAACCAGTATTCTCTTATTTACTCGTTACCAGGCTCTGGCTGGTAACGCATATTCGGAGGCTCTGCCTCCAGTTTTCCTACTCACAAGCGATCTTATTATTCAACCCGCGGAGGCGGGTTTTGTCTGTGTAGACGCGGTTTCAACCGCCGTCTTCCATTCGCTTATTTAACCCCAGAAAACAAACCCTCCCAATCTCCCGGAGAACGAGAATCTTCCCCCTCTTTTACCTCAAAAGTAACCTTACTAGCATCAGGAATATCCAAAGCTTGCACGCACAATTCTGCAATATCTTCCCGGCTAACTTTACCTCGAATATTGTCTCCTTGCTCGAATATCAAAGCTTTGCCGCCCGCTTCTTCAGTCAAAGCACAAGGTCTGACAACAGTATAAGGTATGCCGCTCGATCGCACGCAATCCTCCCCTTTCAACTTCCAAGTCAAAATTCCCCCCAACATATCATTCATCCTGACAGCCGGCGGTTCCTCTTCCAAAATAAGTCCAGGGCGGCCAGGGCGAGTCACTCCAGCCGAACTCACCATCACAAATCGCGGCAAAGTCTGCCCGCCATCAGCTTTAATAGATTCTAATTCCAGTTGAAAAACGCCCGGTGTAAATTTTGGATTCAGCCCGCCGTCGTATTCAAACTTGCTCAGCATTAACTGAAAAGAATAAATATTGCTCGGATCTAATTTCGAGCCATCTTTCACAGTTTTCGCCCGGAATACTGGAATTAACTTATCGAAAGGAACGGTGACAGTAATCCAAGTATTGTAAACAGTATCAAACGAATAGCAGTAGCCAATGCCATCCCATTTAGCCTCGCTCCGCACAATCAACTTGTAGCGCTTACCATCCCCTTTTACCCGCAGTTGGAGGCCGCTAAATCCTGCGAGATTAACCGGAGGATCGAAGTTGCGAGTGCGGACGGAAGCAAAGCCGCCGGAGTTTGCCGTGGAAACATTGCCGGTGAAGATAGCTGTACTGTCTGTAAGGACGATCGAGCTTTCGCTAGTGCCGCCCATCACAACATCGTCGAGAGCGCCCCAAGTTTCTTTTAAATCTTGGGTGGGTTTTGTGAAGTCAAAAATAGTTTTTTCGCCTGCTTTAATTAGCTGGCTGCGAACAGCTTGCACTAAATTCTTGATGCCTTTGTATTCAACTATTTCGGGAACATCCACAACTTCCGGCATATAAAACTTGATGCCTTGATAGTATTTTTCCCTGGTTGGGGTGTCTCCTTCTACCGGTTGAACTTTGGTGCCGGTGCAGCAGATAACTGCATCTATGCCCTCGGTTACTAAGGGCGTTAGCGTCTCGGCGAGAGTAATATCTGCTTCGACTAATTCGACATTTTTGCCGAGAATTTCTGTTGCTCTTTTGGTATCTCTGACGAGACAGCGGACTTTATATCCCCGCTGTTGCAGCCGCTTGACGACTCGCTTTCCCACCCCGCCAGTCGCACCGGCTACGAGTACGAGTTTGGGTTCGTCTTGTTTCTGGTTGCTGCTGCTTCCGAACAGTTGTTGCAGCCAGCTAATGCTGCCAATGAAGGGAATAACGCCGAAATAAGCCAAGGTTTTGACAAATCTGCCGGCATCCCATTGGGCGGTATTTTTTTCTGTCACAGTCGCTTCCTCAAATTTGGCTCAAATCTACTTATACCAATTTTTTATGAGGCCCCGTAAAATTCGATCCCCCCTTAGCTTGCCCCCTACTCCCCCTTAATAAGGGGGGGATAAGATTCCGATCAAAGTCCCCCTTGTTAAGGGGGATTTAGGGGGATCGAGATATGTGCAATGACCCATTAAATTGGTATTAGCTGCTTTTGTATTTTAGTCGAATTTTCGATTTGTGGATTTGGGAGGCGATCGCACTTTTTTTCATTTGACAGTGGGTTTCGGATGAATTTGGTTTAAGGGAATCTCAATAATCAACTCGGTTCCCTCTCCGGGGGCAGAAATGCAGCTCAATTTGCCGCCGTGTTGTTCCACCACAATTTCCTGGGAAATTGCCAAACCTATCCCTGCACCTTTACCCACCGGTTTGGTGGAAAAAAACGGATCGAATATTTTCTGGCGGACTGTTTCTTCCATACCCCAACCGTTGTCCCTTATCCGAACTGCTACGGCTTTTTCTCCCGGACAAACTTCTGTCACGATCCGAATTTGTCCGCTCTTGGCTGGCTCTTCTTCGCACCCGCAGTGCGACGATAATTGCTTGGTGATAAAGGCATCTTCTAGAGCATCAATTGCATTTGTCAGTACATTCATAAACACTTGGTTTATCTCAACTGCGTAACACTCAACCAAAGGCAGAGAGCCATATTCTTTGATGAGATGAATTGCAGGGCGATTCCCTACGGGATAGCTTTGCTTCACGGGCTTCGGCTTAAGTCGGTTGCTCAAAATCAGCAAAGCGCTGTCCAATCCGTCGTGAATGTCAACTGGTTTAATCTCTGCTTCGTCAATTCTAGAAAAGTTTCGCAGCGACTGAACTATCTCGCGGATGCGGTTAGCTCCTACTTTCATTGAACCCAGCAACTTCGGTAAATCTTCAGCTATAAACTCTACTTCTGCTGCTTCTATTTCTGCTTGAATTTCGGGCGAAGGCGAGGGATAGTGCTGTTCGTAAAGATGCAATAAATTGATGATTTTTTCGCTGTATTCGTTGGCATAGGTAAGATTTCCGTAAATGAAATTAATCGGGTTAGTGACTTCATAGGCAACCGCCGCCACCAACTGTCCCAAGCTTGACATTCTTTCGCTTTGCACCAATTGAGTTTGCGCGCGCTGAAGCTCGGACATTGCTGTTTTTAAATGAGCAGTTTTTTCGCGCTCTCTGGCGACAGATGCTTCTAATGCTGTATTTAATTTGTTGAGTTTGTCGGCTTGGCGCAGGACTATATTAATCATTGCTTTTTTTAGTTCCAATGCAGCGTCTATTTCGCATGGTTTCCAAGGCAATGATTGGCAGCTCACATTTTCTTTCCACAGCTCGAAGGATTTGCGAGGAGACAGTCTCGGACTGCCATCTTCATCTATTTCAACTGGTTTGTTGGGGTTTCCCGCCCAATTCACGGTCTGAATTACTTCCGGGCGAAACCACAAAACGTATATTTTTTGAATCGGCGATATTGCTACGGCCAAACACCCGCTGACTGTATCTTTAAATTCCTCAGCTTCTGGATATAATTTGACCAGCGAGTCTGTATAAAATATTTCTTTTTTGAGGTTTTTTCGTACCCACTTTGTTAAATATTTGAGCGATTCTCCTTGAGGTGTTTGTCCGACTTGATAGCAATTGTCTCCAAATATTATTGCTGCTCCCTGGGCGTTGACTGCTTTCAGCAAATTGTGCTGGCATTTACCGAACACTTCTGACAAGTTTTCGGAGGTGGATATGTCTTCAAAAATCTGGGTTTGAATTGATTTTAAATAAAGTTTGTAGTCGTAGTCTTCGTTTCCTTCTTTTGATTGCAGTTCTAAGGACATTACTTGTCCGATAAATTCGCAGGCGGCGCGCACTTCATAGTTGAGGTATTTTGGCGTATAGTTGTGACAAGCAATCAATCCCCAAAGTTTTTGCTCTTTGATTAACGAGATTGACATCGAAGCTGCTACGCCCATATTTTGCAGGTATTCTATGTGAATGGGAGAAACGCTTCTCAATACGCAAAAACTCAGGTCTAGGGGTTCGTTAGCAAGAGAATTCTTGCCGAAAACGAGGGGAACTGGTTGATAATTAATATCTGGTATCAACCTCAACCAATTTAACGAATACAGTTTTCTGGCTTGTTTGGGAATATCTGTACTGGGGTAGTTTAATCCTAAGAAAGGAGTCAGGTTTTCTGCTTTGTCTTCAGCGATGACAGCGCCGTTGCCTTCGCGGTCGAATTGATAGATCATAACTCTGTCAAAGCCGGAAATCTTCCTGACTTCTTTTACAGTCATCCGGCATAATTCGTTGAGGTTTTTGGCGTTTTGAATTTGGCTGACAGTGGATCTCACTGAATGATAAAAGCTAAAAACAGAAAGATTTTCTGTGGTTGTGGCTAGTTCTAATTCGACCATCAAAATTCCTTCGCTTCGGTGAAGGATGCAGTCAAAATCTAAATATTTGCCTGCTTTTTCGACGGACAGTTTAATGGGATTGACGGATTTTAAATTTTCATTCTGCAAACAGGCTTTGAGTTTTTCTAGCTGAGGGCGATCGAATAATAAGCTCAAGTCTTGACCGATCGCACTTTTAGCATCAATTCCCAACAAATGTTGCGTATTTTCACTGACTTGCAGTATTTCTAGTTGAGGTTCTCGCACAACAAGCAGCACCCCGTGCGGCTGGATGTGTCCCGATAGGTGAATGGGCTCTTTGTCGCAGTTTGTCAAGTCAACTTCTTCGTCAAGTGCTGGGATTGTGATTTGTCGATTCATTTTCTCTATTTGGTGCTGTAAAATTTTGAGAGGGTTCTATGGATTTAAGATTTGAGTTGTGGGAGCGGGTCGAGCTCTCTAGACTGGTGCATTGATTTGTCGGTGAGGGGAACCCCTACTACAATTTGTCCGGCGTTGCCTTGGTAGTTGCTATAAAATAGGTTTTGCAATCATCTCATCTTGTTCGATCGCGTAACGGCTCGATTCCTTGACAGACGCTGGCAAGGAATCATCCGTCCGCGAGTCGAAAACGATCTCGTCAAAAATCAGCCAGCAGTTGTGTTGCTGCTCTACCGGCCCGGGCATTCTAGATATTTTTGCAGACTTGGCTCTTCAATAGCGATCGATCCCCCATGTCAATTATGCCAGCACTTCTTGCGATTCTTCAAGAACTTTTAATAATTTTCCACAAAGTTAATTTTGTGGTAAGATATGGCCCGCTGGAACGGGGAGAGAGAGATGTGTCTTCCGAGCGGCCTGCAGAGCAAAATA
The DNA here is from genome assembly GCF_049646505.1 of Microcoleus sp. Classification (GTDB taxonomy): domain Bacteria; phylum Cyanobacteriota; class Cyanobacteriia; order Cyanobacteriales; family Microcoleaceae; genus Microcoleus. Next base: position 881 of record NZ_JBARVX010000500.1, on the reverse strand, counting down.
TTAAGTTAAGCTAATGATGACAACATCTGAAAGTCAAGCTACGTTAAGCTCTTTAAGTATATCCAACAGGCCCGACAATTAGACTAATGCTCGACTTCAATACACTTACTGAGTTTTCCCATACCTACTGCATAGGTATCTGTGCTTTTTTAGTTCCGGCAAACTTGCTGACTACTTTGCAAACAGGGATTTTGATCGGACTAAACAGACCTCGAATGCAGGTTTGGGCATCTGCGGCTGTGGCTGGATTTTGGGCTGCTGCAATGTTATTTCACGTTTTTACCTGGTTCGCGATCGGGGTTGTAATGCCTCCGACATACATCTTGCTCGGTATGGCGATCGCTTGTCTGGCAATCAATATCTGGGCAGTGGCGCATCCTTCGAGCATGATGCAATTAATTAAAGTTGCGATATCAGCTTTCAGGGGGATTTTAGAAGAAGCAAGAAGGAAGAAGGAAGAAGTCATTAGTCATTAGTCATTAGTCATCAGTCATCAGTCATCAGTCATCAGTCATTAGTTATCAGTGCTGTCGCTTTCGAGCTTTCGGTACAATGTCATCAGTCCGATGTCCGTCGGAAGAAGTCATCAGTCATCAGTCATCAGTCATTAGTTATCAGTGCTGTCGCTTTCGAGCTTTCGGTACAATGTCATCAGTCCGATGTCCGTCGGAAGAAGTCATTAGTCATTAGTCATTAGTCATCAGTCATTAGTTATCAGTGCTGTCGCTTTCGAGCTTTCGGTACAATGTCATCAGTCCGATGTCCGTCGGAAGAAGTCATTAGTCATCAGTCATCAGTCATCAGTCATTAGTTATCAGTGCTGTCGCTTTCGAGCTTTCGGTACAATGTCATCAGTCCGATGTCCGTCGGAAGAATAAAGA
>NZ_JBARVX010000499.1:0-43910 GCF_049646505.1 Microcoleus sp. | reverse complement strand
GAGCCAGCACTTCTCCCGATATGCGATCGCTAGAGTCTCACAACAAATACCCCGATTGCTTGTGGATGCAATTAGAAGCAATTCCAGTGCTGTCGGTTGGAACCGAAACCCAGCAGCTCGACATTCATTTGAGCCTGAATTTTAACGAGCATTGGGAACCCATACTCGGCGGTAGGGTCAAATTTGGCTTGCAAGGCGGGACGCTCAAGCTCAATCTGGAAAACTGCGAAATTCCCGTAGCATCACGTCAGTTAGTCGGTGATTTCAAGCTGTCGCCAATTCAAAGCAGCACACAAGTTTTATTTACAGAAAATCCTGCGGTAGTTCTAGAAAGTGAAACGGCAGAAAAAGCCAAAGAAAATCATGGCACTTTGTGTCACGTTTCCACCATAGGCGACGATACAACGCCTGCGTGGATTTTCACATTGGAGCGCGCTGATTCTGTATTAAAAGGTTTGCTAAAAAGTGTTAGAATAGCTGAATTAACAGCCAAACCATTGCGGATTGCAGCGACTTTTGAAGTTGCCAAAGAAGATATTTATATCACAGATGCTGAGGGTTTGTGGCTGCATGATATTACGCCAAATCAACATTCGGTTTTAGAAAGAATCTTGACTGTATATTTGCAAGCAAATAAACTCCAACCTGCTCTCAGTTGGGCGCTGTTGTCCTACAATTTGCCTGCGGTGGAACAGCCAGAGGAGGAAATTGTCCCGGAAGCTCAAGCTAAATTGCAACAAATGGTCGATCGCATTATCTCTGCTGAAACCGACAACTTTACAGAGTTGGCAAAAATCGCCAATCTCAATCCAGCACGAGATTTCGCGGGCGCTAACTTGCGCGGAACTACTTTGAATGCAGTTGATTTTAGCAGTGCAAAGCTCCAGGGAGCAAACTTCCGAGGTGCAAACCTCAGCGATGCCGATTTCAGCGACGCCAACCTGCAAAATGCCAAATTCGGCGGTGCAGATTTGAGCGGCGCTTTCTTAGGAAATGCCGATTTGAGCCGCGCCGATTTGTACCGCGCCAGTCTGGCTTTAGCAAACCTCAGCGGTGCCGATTTGAGCCGCGCCAATTTGCTCGAAGTGAACTTAACAAATACTAATTTCAGCGGTACGAATGTCGAGTCAGCAAGGTTTGGGAATAACTCTGGACTTGCGGAGGATGTGAAGTTGAATTTACAGCAGGGGGGAGCGATTTTTGAGGATGTTTAGTTCCTAAGTGCGACAACCCTTTCATCCATCCGCATCCCTCGTGGCACGGGCATTTCGCCTGTGCGATGGCTTCAAAAAAATCCCGTGAAGCGTAGCTATCCCGTAGGGAATCGACCATCATCAAACCTTGTAAAAAAAAATCCCAGTTAAAATAGAACCATCATTTCCTATCAACTCATCTCCACATAAAAGTATATAAAAGTATATGAAGATAGAAGATTATCCACTTGCCCAAAAATTGATATTAGATGCCGAAGGCAACATTAGTCAAGTCATTCTAGATTATACCGACTATAAGTATTTATTAGAAGCTATCGAAGATAGAGGACTTCTGTTAGCTATGCGCGAAGTAAAAAATGAAAAGCCGTTAAATTTAGGGCAAGCACTTGCAGAACTGGAAACAGAATGAAAGTCGAATATCTGCCCAGTTTTTTGAAGGATTTAAAAACTCTTAAAAGTACGCCTGCTTTTGTGCAAATCAAGGAGTTTGCTTTTGCGGAAATTCCCAATGTTAATGATTTACAGACAATAGTTAACTTAAAAAAATTGAAAGGCGATGATAATGCGTATCGGTTTCGGGTTGGCGACTATCGAATAGGTTTTTATTTTGATGGCGAAACAGTTACTTTTGCAAGAGTTCTTCACCGGAAAGATATTTATCGCTACTTTCCACCCTAAAGCTGTTTTTAAGAAACAATTTGATTAAATAAAGAGCGATCGCCCTTTCATCCATATCCGTCCATCCTAGCACGGGTATCTTGCCCGTGCTTCCGGATCGGGTCAAAAAGAGCGAAGGAGGCAGAGCCTCCGGATCGGCATTACCAGGCAGAGCCTGGTAACGAGAAAAAGAGCGAAGGAGGCAGAGCCTCCGGATCTGCATTACCAGGCAGAGCCTGGTAACGAGAAACTCCACCCAAACCAGCTATCCTTCTTCCTTCTCCTTAACAGGAGCGCGCCCAGAAATCACAATAAATCCCACCGACTCAAGAGTCATCTGGGGGCGGCGAATTCCCGCTAAAACCGCTTCACTCAACGCACTTTCGGTACTGATTTCATCACCCAAAACCGATTCTAAAAGTTGTTCGGATTTAGAAAGTCGATTCAATCGCAATTGCAATTGATTCACCCGGTTTTTGAGTTGGATTGCAGCACTGACAGCAGAATTATTGCACATTTCCACAAAAGCCTCGCGCCCTCGCAGCAATTCCTCAGATACCACCCGGCTCTTTTGACAAAAATCATCCCATTCCAACGGATCGACAAAACTGTCAATCAGCGAAGTACGATTTTTAGACAAATTATAATCCCGATTCGGGCCGCCTTTGCCTTTATAACCCCGCTGCAAAATCTGCAGAACTTCCGCATCTTCCACCAGAGACATCTGCTCGCCGCGAGCATCTACAAACACAGTTTCAAAAGTTGGGATAAACAGAGCATCAGCGCGCCGCTGCAAAGCTTTCAAGTTGTAATTGTCGATGCTTTGTGCTTGCAAAACTAGAGCCGCAGGTTCCACATCAGTCTGGATAGAATAATTAAATTGGAAGCCGAACCACTCCATCCCTTCCGCAGCATCCCAACTTTGATCGTGCCGCCACATCGCAAAAGCTTGACCCCGATCGTCCCAGCGAATGTAAGAGCCAAGTGCATCGATCAATCCCTCTCCAATGCGGTAAAGAACGACATCGGTATTTTGATGAGCAATGCGGCGATTGTAACTACCGTACTGCTGACAATAAGGAATTAATCGAGTTCTCAAATCGTTTGAAGGAATCAAGGTTTTTTGAGTGGGTTGATAGCGGATTAACCCCGATACTGTCGGATGTTCGATTTGTTTGAAGTGGAGAGCTTGACAAAGCCAACCTTCCGTCGCCCGCTGCATTTCTTTATGGCGGTCGTCGCAGTTTTCGAGGGATTCAAAATACTGAGATGCGCTGTCTTCTAGAGTGTCAATTTCATCTAGAACGTACTGTTCGTCGATTTTTGTTTTCTCTTGGGCGATTTGATTTTTGATTGATTCAATTTCGCTTGACAAGCCCTTTGCTCCCTCAGCAAACAACTTTGCTTCAAGTTCTAGCTGTTTTTGTTCGGCATAAAACTGAAGGCTGGCGATCGATTTGTTGAAGATATCGAAGCCGTCTTTTAAGACTTGAAACCAAGCTTCGTGGGGACTTTCTGGCAGATCCGGGCCCGCAAACAAACAAAATTGTACTCCCATTTTGCTGCCAATGCGATCGACTCTGCCGAGTCTTTGTTCTAGCTGGTTGGGAAACCACGGTAAATCGAAGTGAATTAACCAATCTGCTATTTGTAGGTTTACCCCTGTTTCTGCCGATCGATCGCACACTAAGATAAAACAATGCGGCTCAGTCTTAAATCGATGCAGACTAGCCTCAACATCATCCGCAGACTTGCCGGTGTCGTGGCTGGCGATCGCCTTTTTACCAAATATTTTAGCTAAGTTTTCCGCAATCTCTTGACAACTTGCCGTAAAACTGGTAAAGATTACAATCTTCGGGAAACGTTCGCCCGGAATCGGCCGTTTAATTTGCTGTTGAATTCTCGATAGCAAATCGCGAGAATTGCTGTGATACTCGCGCGGAACCTTCAAAGCAACTGCCAAAAATCGCAAAATAGCAATTCGCAACAACGAGAGTCTGTCGAGTCCTTCCTGGGGCTTTTGCAGGCTGTTGAGCAAGGTTTCCAGCATTTCCTTTTCTTCGGGAAACAGCGCTGTTTTGGTCAAAATTGCGGTGTCGCTTTGTCCGAATTCGCGATCGAGTTCAGGAGTCGATTTTTTCTGCAAGCGAGCTTTGACAACCCGTTCCAAAACATTCAACCAAGTACCGGAAGCGCGGAAAAACAGCAGAAAAATTCTCTGATATTCGCTGGATTTGGGAGCAGCAGCGCGCCATTTATCGAATACGCTTTGAATTTCCGACCACTGTTCGTCATTGAGATCGTACTCGGTTTTGGGGACACAATCGCGATCGAAAATCACATCTTCCACTGCATCCCGGCGGTTGCGGAGAATGCGGCGGTGGAGGCGGTAGGTATTGCTAACGTGAGTGCGAATAGTTTGGACAAGGCGAGATTGTTCGGCGGTTTCTGCGGTTTTCAAACAAGTTTCTAACTCGTCGATCAATCCGAGCAAATAATCATCTTTCGCAAACAGAGTGCGGAGTTGAGCGATTTTTGTTTGCAAAACTGCCGGCTTTGCTGTTTCTCGGAAATCTAGCAAGGCGCGGCCGATTTCCTGACGGTTCTGCACTCTTTCTTTGAAATTTTCGAGGTCATCTAGACGGTAAGTAGTCGGGTCTAGCAAGTGCAGCATCGTGAGATAATCTTGCTCGTGACCGATAACTGGCGTTGCAGATAATAACAATAAGTTATGGCTTTTTTGAGCTAGTTGCTGGCATAGTTCAAAGGATTGTTGCTGATTGCGATCGCCCGAATTAGCCATTGCGGCCAGTTCCTGGGCTTCATCCACAATCAAAAAATCCAGGTTGGCGTTGCGGCTAATTTGATTGATTTCGCTAATAGCAACAAGCTGCACTCGGTCAGCAAAATGAGACAAATAGAATTTATTTTCTAACTCTTGTCGCCACTGTTCGAGCAAATATTTGGGAACGAGCACTACAGCGCGTCCGTTGGGATCGTCGAGTAGGAATTGGCGGAGAATTGTCCCGGCTTCTACGGTTTTCCCCAGTCCTGTTTCGTCTGCTAACAAATAGCGCGCGATCGGGTCTTCTAGGACGCGCCGGACGACTTCAACTTGGTGCGGGTAGAGCTCTATGTTAGCAGAAATTAATCCGGTCATGCCACGGCTGACGGCGCGCTGTTCGATCGCAGATTGCACAAATGCCAATCGCCGATCGTGAAAATACGGTGTTTCTTGGCCTTTGACTGCTAAAATATCGATCGGATCGGCGATCGGGATATTGCAGCGGACGTAAAGTTCGGTTTCGACAGCTTGCAAACTTTGGCTGTCGGGGAGGTCAATTTCGTATTCTAATTTATCTTCATCCCAGTCATAAATTCGCCCGATTATCCACCTTTCCTGAGTGTTACTCCAGAGGTAGCAGCGGGTTTGTCGCTGAAGTCTAGCTTCTTGTAGCAAACCCAACGCTATAGTTTTGCGAAAGCGGTTTTTTACTGAGCAAAAATATTCAATTACGGCATCGGTAGACGATACCTCGACAACTTTTCCGATTCCCAAATCGTTTTTGGGCGATCGAACTAACGAACCAACCTCAATCATAATTTCAGCCTGACAATACTCACTAGAATACACTAACGCTTGATACCAATTTCATAAAGTAGCACTAGATCTTACCCCCCCAACCCCCCCTTAGTAAGGGGGGGCTTCGGACTTCATCTATAGCATATATTTAGAAAAATGGTATGAGCGACCAAAATAACATTAGTTCAGGTTCGCAGTCAGGACTTTAGTCCTCTGTTGGATGCGGAGTGAAGTCCTGACTACAAACCGGTTGATAGGTAATTACGATCGCCCAAAAACAACGCCTGCATTGCCAGATTCCCATTTTGGGTATTTGTGCATAATACTAGCGTAGATTTCCGAGTCTGTAAACCCTGTTAACCAAGCTTGTAGCTGATACCAAGGCTGTTGGTTGAACCAATTTTTATCGGTATGAGCGAATTGACGGACAAAAGGTGCGATCGCGCGATCGGCCAATGCTACATTATTACCATACAAATATTTAGTCCCGTTTAACTTTGCATTGAGTTTTTCCAGATATACAGCAGCTTCATCTCGATGTACTCTAGCCTCAACACCAGCATAACGTTCCGGGTATTTATAACGGTCGAGATGATATTTAAAGCCACTATCAAATTCAGCAATTAGTCCTAGCATTTCTGCAACAGTACCTTGTTCTGGAATCAACCATTTTTCAGGATCGTGTTGTTCTAATGCCCACAACATGATATCAATACTTTCATCCAGTACCCGCCCGTCAACATCAATCAATATCGGTACAGTACCCTTGGGCGATACATCTAACATTTCTTGTGGCTTGTCTCGCAAAACAACTTCCCGCAACTCGCACACCCGATTGCTAACCATCAGCGCCAAGCGCGCGCGCATAGCATAGGGACAGCGGCGAAAAGAATACAAAATTGGATAGGTTGTTGACATATAGGATGAGTCATTAGTCATTAGTCAGTTGTCATTAGGAAGGCTTTAGAGTCAGAAACCGGGTTTCTTTCTAAATTTCACGTCACCCAACCAGAGTTTTCAGAGAAACCCGGTTTCTTGAGCTTAGTGCTAATACTATGAAGTAAGTCATTGCCAAAAAAACATAGTATATGGTAGGGGCGGGTTTAGCTAATAATCTATGATACCAACCAGTTTATAAAGGCAAAACCCGCCCTCTTTCTCCCCCATCTAATGTCTTAATCTATCCCATTATCAACTTTTTCCTTCAGATCATAGCGCGCGCCGATATGTGTTTGATTGCGGCGTTTAGCAAGCTCAATCTGACGCTGCCGCTCCGATAAGCCTTGTTTTTTGGTTTCAGTTTTCGAGTCATGACAATGAGGACAACTTACACCAACTACAAATAATTCAGAAGCTTTATCTTCCTGACTAATCGGGTGACGACAACCGCGACAAAGTTCGTAGTTACCAGGCTTTAATTCATGAACAACAGAAACCCGTTCATCAAAGACAAAACATTCACCTTCCCAACGACTTTCTGCTGCGGGCACCGTTTCCAAATATTTTAAAATTCCGCCTTCGAGGTGATAGACTTCTTCAAAACCTTGAGAGCGCAAAAAAGCCGTAGATTTTTCGCAGCGAATACCGCCAGTGCAAAACATTGCTACCTTGGGTTTTTCGCGCAAAGCAGCTTCTTTGAGCGCCCATTCTGGCAAGTCGGAAAAGCTTTTTGTTTTGGGATTAATAGCGCCTGCAAAAGTACCCATAGATACCTCGAAGTCGTTGCGTACATCAACTACCACCACATCAGGATCGTCAAGTAGCTGATTCCACTCATCGGGTTTGACATATTTGCCAGCCATGAGAGATGGATTAATATCAGGTATTCCCATCGTGACGATTTCGCGTTTTAAGCGGATTTTTAGGCGGTAAAACGGTGCTTTTTCGGAAAAAGATTCTTTGTGAACCAAATCAGCAAAACGCGCGTCACGGCGCAAGAATGCGAGGACTGCGTGGACGCCTTCTGACGAACCGGCGATCGTCCCGTTGATGCCTTCTGCAGCCAACAAGATAGTGCCTTTGACGTTGTGGTTGTTGCAACAATCGAGTAGCGGTGCTTTGAGGTCGGCAAAATCCGATAGTTCAACGAACTTATATAATGCAGCGGTTAAGAATTTAGCCATAAATTGAATCGATCGCACTAATTAATTTTCATAGTTATATGAAAATTCAGTTAAAGCGGGCGGTGGGGCTCGAACCCACGACGTCCAGCATGGGAAGCTGACATTCTACCACTGAATTACGCCCGCGCTTAGTCTATTGTACCTGCTTTTACTTTTGAGTTATTGCGGTCAAAAATGACTAGAGAAACATTATACAACTATTTTGCGATTCTGAGTCAACTATTTTGAGAATTAAGTTTCGGTGCCCGATCGCCCCTCCAAACAAAAAAAGTCCTGCACCAAGGGCAGGACTGAATCTAATACCAAATTCATAAAATAGCGCTACATATCTACCCCCCCAACCCCCCCTTATAAAGGGGGGGAGTAAAACTTTCGGTAGTAGCATAACTTTATGAAATTGGTATAATACCAAATCCGGGTTGGGGATAGATCCCCTTGATGAACCAGTCGGCGCAGGCCGACTTTGTTTGTGTAAACCTGGTTTCAACCGCCGGGGCCATTGGACAATCGATCGCCCGACCGATCGCCCTCAACCGTTAAACAAAGCGCAAAGAACTGCTGTCAAGGCCAAAACCAGAAACAGGTTGGACGATCGCGATCAACTCGTCATCCGCCCCAGTCTTCTTGAAAATAGCAGCACCCTCGGGCAATCCAGCCGGAGAAGCGCCGATCCTGTAGGTGCTCGGAGCGCCTTGAAGTTGGATGATATCGTTACTGGGGTTGTAGCCGACAATCAAAGCGTAGTCGCCAGCGCCAGTGCTGCTATCGATGCCGTCGCTGTAGTAGAACTCTGTGGCATTTCCCAGCAAGAAAGTATCGCTACCATCTGCACCAATCAGCGTATCAACTTCGCCGCGTCCGGGATTAGCACCGGTATAGTCAACACCAACCAAGATGTCGTTACCTTTTGTGCTGTAGAGGAAATCGTTGCCGCTACCGCCAAACAAGACATCATTATTTTCACCGCCGTACAGAGTATCGCTACCCTCGCCGCCGAGTAAAGTGTTGTTGCCGAGTTCGCCGCCGAGGACATCGTTACCAGCGCCGCCAAATATCAAATCGTCAGCTTTGCCGCCCAATGCGGTATCTGCACCGTCGCCGCCGACAAGGGTGTCGTTGCCGAGGTTGCCAAACAAGAGGTCGTTGCCGACATCGCCGAATAAGCCGTCATCGCCTTTGCCGCCAAATACGATGTCGTCGCCGCCATTGCCTCCCACGGTGTCATTTCCAGCGTTGCCATACAAGATATTGTTGGCTTCGCTGCCACCGATCGCGTCGTTGCCACTGGTGCCCAAAACCTGTGGCAATTCGCTTGGTGCGGGCCTGTTGGTGAATGTGGGTGCGATCGGCTGTGCGATCGACAGTGCTGCTGCGGGCGTGAAAGGTGGAGGTGTTGGTGTTGGTGTGCCCGGTGTGGGTGTGGGTGTGCCCGGTGTTGGTGTGGCTGCCGGTGTTGGTCTTATAGGAATAGGAATAGGCGTTGTCGCTGGTGTGGGCGTTGTCGCTGGTGTGGGCGTTGTCGCTGGAGTTGGCGTCGTCGCTGGTGTGGGCGTCGTCGCTGGTGTGGGCGTCGTCGCGGTCTCCGGTAAATTAGCGGCCAGGATATCGGCACCCGATAAATTACCCACAGTTTCAATGAACCCAGCACCTTGGACAGTCGGGGATGCACCGAAAAAGTCTAAAATCACAACGTCATCGGTAGCCCTGATGATGCCGTCTTGATTGATGTCGATGGCTAAACTCGTGCCTTGGCGGCTCAATCCCAGAGTACCTGATGACAGCGACAGCGACAGCGCAGTGCTGGTACTGATCTGGTTGTCAAAATTCACAAAGTCTAAGCGATTGATGCCGCCAGTATCCTGAATTTGAAGTTGACTCTGGCCGTTATCCCGCAGCAAATAGCGATCGTTACCTGCACCGCCTCGCAGCACACTCCCAAATCCAGCACTGAGCGTATCATCCCCCGCACCGCCTTCTAAGATGCTATTACCACCACTGAGAAAGTCATTGCCCGCACCGCCATCTAAGGTGCTAGTGCCAAAGCTGAACAGGGTGTCGTCTCCATCGCCGCCGGCCAGGCTACCCCTTGCATTCAGAAAGTCATTGCCCGCACCGCCATCGAGAGTGTTATTGCCAAAGTCGCCAAAGAGGGAGTCATTGCCCGCACCTCCACTGAGGTTGTTGTCTCCTTCACCGCCTAGCAAGGTGTCGTTGCCTTCTAAGCCAGACAAAGTGTCGTTGCCTTCTAAGCCTGTGATGTTGTCATCATCTGGGGTGCCTGTCAGGTTGTCGTTTGAGGATGTACCACTTAATACTGCCAATGTTTTTTTCCTGTTTGGGATAAACAGGTGGGGGCTAATTTTGAGATAAGCGCCACACCTTATTTATCTATCAGGACTTTTCCACAAAAATTATGCAAATTGTCCAAAAAAGTTTTTTTAGGCCAATTTTTACAACACAGGGTTAAAAATAGTGTTTGTATCTAAAAGTACACGCAGGCACATAAATTACTTAAGTAATACCAATTTAATGTGAAGTTGCACATCTTCCGATCGCCCTACAACAAATTTTGTGAATCCTGCAAAGATTGCTGTATAGCCCAATACCGTTGGGTTGAGCATGATTGTAGGTTGGGCGGAGCGAAACAGAGGGTTCGTTCCAGGGCCCAACCTACAATTAGTATGTTTGTTTTAAACATCGAACTTTATAATAAAATAGAAGTCATATTTGTGGCCGCAGTTTATGAAATTGGGATTGGGTGAGGTACACTCCCGCAATCGGTAATTAGTAATCGGTCATAAATTATAGCTACTAGCTAACCCGAACTCAAATAATCTGGCAATTACCTATTATTTGTTCCCGCTTTTTGAGCGAACCTCATGTTACTTAGAACTGACATCTCGCACCATTCTCAACAAACTCTTAAAAACCGGGTTTCCGAACTAGAGAGATAGGTTGTGATGCTAATTTTGCGGTCAAAAACCCGGTTTTTGCCACAGGTGCAAGATATCAGTTAGAACCGAAAACTTAATAACTCAAACACCTCCTACAGTTCTCTCTCCTGTAAGTTGCGAGAAAGAAGGAGGCAGAGCCTCCGGATCTGCATTACCAGGCAGAGCCTGGTAACGAGCAAATAGCAATCCTAAATCATTCATGCAGATATGTAGGGGCGGTGCCCCCGTGCCCGCCCTCCGAGAGATTGGGCAACGTAACGAGCAATACGAGCAATTGCTTAAATTATTAAATTTTCATTCCTGAGAACGGCTGCTAATAGTATGGATAGCGTTCACAAATCATTTGGGATAGCTAGAATAATTATTCTAATTTGAAATTCGATCGCTCCTACTCCCAAAGTGCGGCTCAATATATCGGCAGGTAGATGGCTGAAGCTTCATTTTATGATAAAGTGTAGTATCTTTAATAAGCATAAAAAAACTAGATTAAGAAGTGCTGCTCGAACAGCAAGATATCGGGTATAAAACATGAGTTATAAAAAAAATTCTAAGAAATCTCAACCAAAAGCTGATACCAAAGCTGAAGAAAAGCAGCAGGACGATCCAAACGAATTATTTCCAGTCGTCGGAATAGGAGCCTCGGCCGGTGGACTGGAAGCCTTTAGGCAATTACTCAGCCATTTGCCGATCGATACCGGCATGGCGTTTGTAATGATTCAGCATATGTTACCCACTCAGGAAAGCGTGTTGAGTGCGATTCTGGCCCGATCGACCCAGATGCCCGTGCATGAAGTGACAGAGGGGATGCTCCTAGCACCGAATCAGGTATACGTCATCCCCCCGAACTTCAGCATGACCGTAGCTGGAGGGATGCTGAAGCTAACGCCTCGCGGCAGAGAACGCGGGGCATTTATGTCCGTCGATATTTTTCTGTGTTCTCTGGCTGCAGAACGGGGGAACAAAGCCATCGCCGTCATTTTGTCCGGGGGCGACGGCGACGGAGCCCAAGGGTTAAAAGCGATTAAGGCCGCAGGCGGTATTACTTTTGCTCAATGTGAAGGATCGGCACAAGTCAGCAGTATGCCGAATACTGCAGTGGGCACGGGTCAGGTAGATTTTACTTTACCACCGGAAAAAATTGCCGAGAAAATAGCAGAGATCGGCCGCCATCCCTATATTGCCGATCGGACTGCGACAGAACCGACCGCCAGCGAAGATGCGACGAGCGAAACTAAAAATGCGATCGCCACCATCTACAATTTGCTGCGCGCCGCTACAGGAGTTGACTTTACTCACTACAAGCAAACCACCTTGAACCGGCGGATGCAGCGGCGGATGTTGCTGTACAAGCTGGAACGGATCGAGGATTATGCCGCATATCTCAAAAACACCCCCACAGAAGTAACGGCGCTCTACCACGATGTCTTAATTCATGTCACCAGCTTTTTTCGCGATCCCGACAGCTTTGAGGCCTTAAGCACCAAGGTTTTTCCCGAAATCGTCACAGGTAAATCCTCAAAAACACCGATCCGAATTTGGATTGCCGGCTGTTCTACGGGCGAAGAAGCTTATTCGATCGCCATTTGCTTGCTAGAGTTTTTAGCAGATCGAGCTACTAATCTGCCGATTCAGATTTATGCCACAGACATCAGCGAAAGTGCGATCGCGATCGCCCGCCGCGGCTTTTATACGCAGGCCCAAGTCGCCCATATTTCGCCCCAACGCCTGAATCGGTTCTTTGTCCGAGTCGAAGGCGGATACCAAATCGCTCAGGCGGTGCGCGAACTCTGCGTCTTTGCCAAACAAAACCTGATCGGCGATCCGCCGTTTTCCCGGATGGATTTGATCGCCTGTCGGAACGTGCTGATTTATCTCGGCCCCCCGCTGCAAAAAAAGCTGCTGCCAATTTTCCACTACGGGCTTCGGCCCGCAGGCTTCTTGCTGTTGGGCACTTCGGAAACAGTTGGTGACTTTTCCGAATTGTTTGCGCTATTCGACAAAAAAAACAAAATTTATACTAAAAAACTGCTGTCGCATTGGTTGAGCATGGATTTAACTGCTAGCAACTATCCCGCTACAGCAGTCAACCCTCCACCGCTGCTGGCGGAAAGCTTAAACGAAATCCAAATGGAAAAACAAGCCGATCGCATTGTTTTGAATCACTATGCCCCTGTCGGCGTAGTGATTAACACCGCCAGCGAGATTCTGCAATTTCGAGGACAGACAAACGCCTACCTAGAACCGGCCCCCGGTAAGGCGAGCTTTAATTTGCTGAAAATGGCAAAAGAAGGATTGCGCCTCGAACTCCGCGCTGCAATTGAACAAGCCTCGCAGCAGCAGTTGCCGGTCGCCCGCCAAGGCTTGCAAATTAGAGAAAGCGAGATCGTCCGCCTGGTCAAAATTAACGTGATTCCCTTCCCAACAGGCGCTGCTGTAAAAAACTATTTTTTAGTTTTGTTTCAAGACGAGCCGCCGATTCCTGCAATGACTGCTGCAAACGATGCTAGAGTCAACTCCGATCCTTTACAGGGTGAAAGTTTGGAGATTGCGAGGCTGCAACAAGAACTCAAAAGCACAAAAGACCACCTGCAGTCGATCGTCCAAGAACATCAAGCCGCCAACCAAGATTTGAGAGCCGCCAACGAGGAGATTTTGTCGAACAACGAAGAGTTGCAAAGTACAAACGAGGAACTCGAAACCGCAAAAGAAGAGATTCAAGCAACCAATGAAGAACTGAACACGATTAATGACGAATTGCAGCGGCGCAATCTTGAATCGAATCAGGTGAACAACGATTTACAGAATCTGCTCAGTACCATCAATATTCCGATCCTGATGCTGGGAGGCGACCTGCGAATCCGCCGGTTTACTCCCGCAATCGAAGGCATCTTCAACTTGATTTCTGCCGATGTGGGGCGCTGTTTGAGCGACATCACTCACAAGTTGATACTGCCGGATTTAGAGCCAATGATTTTAGAGGTGATCCGCACCCTCAACGTGAAAGTTCAGGAGGTTCAAGATCGAGAGAATCGCTGGTACGATCTGCATATTCGACCGTATCGGACGATCGACCACAAAATTGATGGGGCTGTGGTGATGCTGGTGGATATCAACGATCTCAAACTCAGCGCCCAGCAGTTGACGGAAGCGAAAAATTATGCCGAAACGATCGTAGAAACAGTCCGGGAACCTTTGCTAGTGCTGGATCTAAACCTGCAGGCGATCACCGCCAACCGTTCTTTCTACGAGACGTTTCAGGTGATGCCGATCCAAATTGAGCAACACTCGATCTTCGAGTTTAGTAACAAACAGTGGAATATTCCCGAGTTGCGATCGCTCCTCGAAGAAATTACGACTGGCAATCCCGAATTTCACCATTTGGAAATAGAGCAGGACTTCGAGGCGATCGGGCATAAAATAATGCGGATCAATGCCCGCAAAATGCCTCCCATCGGCGATATACAGATGATTCTGCTGGCGGTAGAGGATATCACCGAGCAAAAACAGTTGGAGGCAGAACGCAGCCTGCGGATGCAAGAACAATCGGCTCGCGCGGCTGCCGAGGAGGCCAACCGAGTCAAAGATGAGTTTTTGTCCGTCCTCTCTCACGAACTGCGAACGCCCCTGAATGCGATAATTGGCTGGGCACAGTTGCTGCAACTGAAAAAATTTGACGAAGCTAAAACCCAGGAAGCGGTAAGAACGATCGAGCGCGCCGCCAAAGCACAAAACCAGCTCATCGATGACATCTTAGACGTTTCCCGGATTAGCACCGGCCAGTATCGGCTCAGCGTTTCGGAAATGGAACTCAATCCACTGCTTGAAAATACGATCGAGGTGGTTCGTTCGGCAGCACAAGCCAAAAATATTCAAGTTGAATCCTGCCTAAGTCCTTTAAAACCAATAGTGTTGGGAGATCCGAGCCGCTTGCAGCAGGTTGTGTGGAATCTACTTTCAAACGCCATTAAATTCACCCCAGCCGGAGGCAAAATTGACATCGCATTAGACTGCATTGATGGCATGGCTCAAATCCAAATTAGCGATAATGGTCAGGGCATTGACCCTGATTTTCTCCCTTATATATTCGATCGCTTCAGTCAGGCCGACAGTAGCTACTCTCGCACAGAGGGTGGATTAGGGCTAGGACTCTCAATTGTCCGTCATTTAGTAGAACTCCACGGCGGTACCGTTAGCGGAACAAGTTCGGGTAACGGACAAGGAGCAACGTTTACCGTGAAGTTGCCACTGCGAACAGATATCCCAGAAAGTGATATCTAATCCGGGGAAGAAAACCCCCTTTATCAGAAAATTGGGTTGAAAACCCCGTCCTTTTAGGACGGCTTTAAGTTAAGATGTAGATGGTCACTGACCCGCCCGGATTTGAGATACTCCAAAATAAACAGCAAGGTTGAGAGTCCTGCCAGAGTTGCGATCAGAAATAGGGGAAGCAAGAGGGCAACGGCAAAGTCCGACCTTTGAGGCAACTGCAAGTTTTTGGGCTTGTGCGAGCAAAACGAAAAGTCGCCACAGGGCATTGGGAGACTCTAAACGGACGTGGAGCAAAGGTCAAACTACTTCGGTAGCGCATTGCAGTGAAGCGTCAAGGAATCCTCGCTCCTTTAGGACGAGGAGGTATGTCAATATCCATGAGTGCGTAAGTATATGGATGAAGTCTTAGCCCCCCCTTAACAAGGGGGGGTTGGGGGGGGTAAGATCTCAATACGGTTCACTTAACATATTTATGCCCCGGAGATCCCCCTAAATCCCCACCCCCCCCTGCCCCCCCCCAGGGGGGAAGAAGGGGGACTTTGATCCGATTCTGGTCCCACCCCCTACTCCCCTTTTTTAAGGGGGGTTAGGGGGGATCGTCTTAAGTAAACCGTATTGGGTAATATCTAGGGCTACTTTATGAAATTGGTATAAGGTGCGTCGCCGCAAACAAATACCGCCGATCGCAAATATTATCGAGACCTGCACACAGCCGCAGTCGAAATATTAGAATTGGCATCTGCGTTCATCTGCGTCTATCTGCCTTCATCTGCGGTTAAAAAAGAAGGCAAAAATCTCAAAACAACTATTTACTAACCTTAACCCGATCGCCATCCTGAAGATAACCCGCCCCAGAAACAACCACGCGATCGCCCGCTTTCAGCCCTTTTTTAATCTGAACCCGAGCAGCCGTCAAATCGCCAACCGCGCCCCCAGAAATTTCCCCAACTACCACCGGCTGAGCCTGCACCTTATCCTCGCCCACAAGTTTGTACACAATAGAACTGCCGTCAGACTGCGGTACAATAGCTTTAGCAGGAACTTTCAAAGCTTGCGCCGCCGCTGTCACAATCGAAGCGCGCAAAAACATTCCCGATCGCAAAAACTCGCTTGCCGGCAAATCAACCTTCACCGTAGCTTGCCGATTTTGCGGGTCAACTAACGGCGAAATCTCTCGCACAGTTCCTGACAACTTAATCCGCTTGTCAGAATCAGAACTAATCTGCACTGCTGTTCCCGGCTGCACTTGCGAAATCTGAGTTTCCGGCACTTTCAATTGCAGTTCCAGCTTGTTGCCGCGAATAATCGAAAATAGTTTTTGATTCCCCGAAGAAACATCACCAACTCTAGCAATTCTTTCAGCAACAATACCGCTGTCCGGCGCTCGGACTGTAGTTTGTTCGAGTTGAGTTTCCAACTGTTGGACTTGTGCGTCATTGCTGCGAACACCTGCTGCATTGTTCCCAACATTTGCTTTAGCGCTGCTGACAGTTGCCGCCGCCGTATTCACTGCAGCGCGGGCACTGCTGAGGGCCGCTTGCGACGTACTGATATTAGCTTCGGCATTAACTACTTTAGCTTTAGCCGATCGCACTTCTTCGGCCGCCTTGTTCTGTTCTTCCAAAGCTTTATTCAAATCGGCCTTAGCCTTGTTCACATCTTGAAGAGCAGTTTCTCGTTCGGTTTTGCGCTGTTCCAAATCTTGTTGGCTGATTACTCCCTGCGCCGCCAAATTGGAAAAACGCTCTACATCTCTTTGAGCTTGAGCCAATTTAGCCTCGGCCGAAGCAATTCCCGCTTTAGCTTGATTCACACCGGCTTTAGCTTGCGCGACACCAGCTTGGGCTTGGCCGACACCTGTTTTAACTTGCGCTAAGTCAGCGACAGCTTTTTCAACGCCAGCTTCAGCTTGTTCGACACCGGCTCGGGCTTCTTTTTGGGTTGACTGAGCTTGCTGCACCTGAGCTTGCGCTTGTTCTACCGTAGAATCGGCCGATTGTCTTTTAGCAACTGCGGCGGCAATTTGCGATCGCAGCACCGAATCATCCAAAACCGCCATTACCTGATTTTTTTCTACCGCATCCCCTTCCTTCACCAAAACCTGCTCGATTTGCAAACCGTTAGCTTGCGGCAATACCGGCAGCAAATCGTAGGCGGCCGCGGTACCCGTCGCTTCCAGAGTTTGAGCCAGCTCGACGGATTCCGCAGGCGCGACTGTCACAGTTTGAGCCTCCGCCTGCTGAGCCGGCCCTGGGGCTGTAACCGCCGGCCGCGCGTTCTTGAGGCCCGCACTCAAGTTTACTGCTAGCAGCGTTGCAGCTACGCCAATGCCTGCGCCGGCCAACACAGTCACCCACCTGATGCCTTTGCTGCTGCGAACTTCTGATTGTTCCCCATCCATTTCTGGATTTTCTAGGGGTATTTCTCGTTCGTCTTCCCGATCGGAAAAATGCCAGCTAGAGCCGTCTGAGACCTCACTTTCAGGCGCGCCGGCTGCTGAGTTCCTGTCGCGCCCGTTCTGTACGGGGGGAAGAGGTGGCTTTTCTTCCGCTTCTGAAAAAACTTGATTGGTCACGCTGGTTCCTCTCGCCGGTTTGAGCCTTGGGTTTTTTTATATTGTAAAGAAAGATTGCAGTTTTTATATCTAGTTGATTTTAGCGGAGGGCGGCAGCAGTTGCGCCTCCTCCTTTCGGGTGAATGTGACGGCATTTCAGGTGAAATGGCGAATCCGAGGAAAGTGCGATCGACATTTAATGCGCCCAGGGTTCCTCGTCCAGTATTGTTAGCCTGATTTGGGGCCTGCGGGCGATCGGGCTAGCCCTGTCTGTCCCACAGCAGTTTTCCCGTCACCAATACCATTTTTCTAAAGATATGCTATGGATCAAGTCTTAGCCCCCCCCCTTAATAAGGGGGGGTTGGGGGGGGTCAAATCTAGCGCTACTTTATGAAATTGGTATAACTCATCAATCCTCACAGAATTAAGCCTAATTTTGAACAAATTATTGCTAAAATCAGGCACATCGGCTAAAAAGTTGTACCAGTTTAATTGACAAAAATTACAATGAACAGTGTTTTTTCTCCCGTCCAACAGTTGCTAATTACTTGGTTGCTAGTGCTAGTAACGGGATGGTTTACCCTAACTGCTATCAGTTATGTTGGGGAACTGGTCAGCATTTTAGTAACAGCCGGACTCATTGCATTCTTATTAAATTATGCAGTCCTCAGACTGGAAGCATTTTTGCCCAGGGGAGTCGCTGCAGCACTCGTTTACTTAATTGCGGGCTTGCTAGTAGTAGTAATCGGTTTAACTATCGTGCCGCCAGTGTTCACCCAAGCGAGGCAGTTGGGGGTGAAGTTCCCAGACCTGCTGGAGTCGGCGCGGATGCAGCTAGGTGAATTTCAAGCATGGAGTGCCGATCGCAATTTACCGTTTAACGTGCAAATATTGGAGCAGCAGCTATCAGCAAAAGTACAAGAGCAAGTACAGGCGATCGCTAGCACCAGTTTAGGTTTAGTCTTAGGTACCTTTAACTGGTTTCTCGACTTAATTTTTATCGTGGTCATTTCATTTTATATGCTCCTAGACGGCAAAAGAGTCTGGGAAAGTTTGACCAGCATTTTTTCCCCAGATATTCGCTACGTGTTAACAGAAACTTTGCAGCGAAACCTCCAGCGATTTGTATCGGGACAGTTGCTGCTGGGACTGTTTATGGCAATTTTACTAACTATCGCATTTTGGTGGCTGCAAGTTCCATTCTTCCTGCTGTTTGCCGTGTTTATCGGATTAATGGAAGTAATTCCGTTTATTGGAGCAACTTTGGGCATTGGAGCGGTTACTATAATTGTAGCATTTATCGATTGGTGGCTGGCGCTGCAAGTGTTGGCAGTGGCGATCGGTCTCCAGCAAATCAAAGACAATTTAGTCGCCCCGCGAATCATGGGGAATCTCACCGGATTGAGCCCGGTAATTATTTTCACAGCTTTGCTCTTAGGAGGTAGAGTGGGAGGATTGTTAGGAGTTATCCTGGCAATTCCGATGACAGGGGTGATCAAAAGTATAGTAGAAATCTTACTCAATCCCAAATTGCCTCCGCAAACAGGCTCGTTTTTCTACAATCCTTTTAGCGGAGAAGAATTGGGTAAAATAGCCGATAATGAAACTAAAATAATCTTGGTTGCCGATGAAAAAAAATAGTTTAATGTTTGTAGCAAAGACTTCAGTCCTTGCTGCTGAGTCCAGAAAGAATAGGACTTACGCACGCGAGGCAAAAAACCCGGTTTGCTCGTTACCAGGCTCTGCCTGGTAATGCAGATAGGCGAGGCTCTGCCTCTCTTTCTCTTTCTCTTTACCTCGCTGCTTCTGAAAACATAGGATTTTGGCAGATGTTTAAGTTATAAAATCTTCGTTCCTTAATAAGGACTAAAGTCCTGACTGCAAACATTTTGAGAAGGACTAAAATCCTGACTGCGAACCTTTTGAGAAGGACTAAAGTCCTGACTGCGAACCTACTGAAAATCTCAAACCTAAAACTTATGAAATGGTGGCAAAATCTTAGAAAAAATCCTCTCGCTCGATTGGGAGCAGTGGTGCTGTTAATTTTTTATACAGTCGCATTTTTCGCCGAATTTGTCGCGCCCTACGACCCCTACGACTCTCAATT
This sequence comes from Microcoleus sp., assembly GCF_049646505.1. Taxonomy (GTDB): domain Bacteria; phylum Cyanobacteriota; class Cyanobacteriia; order Cyanobacteriales; family Microcoleaceae; genus Microcoleus. The sequence continues at coordinate 24,449 of NZ_JBARVX010000499.1, read as the reverse complement.
AAACGGTTCATTGCTGCCGCCGACTCAAATTTATTTAAGCAGCCGAGACGGGCGATTTATCGGGCCTCACGTTTATCCGACGACTCAGGGCCCGGTGGATGCGAATACGGGCGCTCGCGAGCTAATTGTAGACTGGCAAAAACCTTCTGCTGTCGGTTTATTCGTCAAAGGTTCTCCCTATAAGTTTTTAGGAATTTTACCTTTGGATATCCACTTATTTGGAACTACAGGAGCCGCCAAAATTAACATTTTAGGCACGGACGAACAAGCGCGCGATCAGTTCACCCGCCTAGTACACGGCAGCCGAATCAGCCTCAGCATCGGTTTAGTTGGTATAGCAATTTCTTTTCCGTTAGGATTGTTAATCGGAGGAATTTCTGGTTATTTTGGCAGTTGGATTGACAGTATTTTAATGCGATTCGCCGAAGTATTGATGACGATTCCCGGACTTTATTTATTAGTAGCCCTAGCAGCAGTCCTTCCCCCAGGCTTAACCAGCGCTCAGCGATTTATATTGATTGTGCTGATTACTTCATTTATCAGTTGGGCGAGTTTAGCGCGGGTAATTCGCGGTCAGGTACTATCAATAAAACAACGAGAATTCGTGCAGGCGGCGCGGGCTATGGGCGCGAATCCAATTTATATTATTGTCCGCCACGTTTTGCCACAAACTGCAACCTATGTCATTATTTCTGCTACTTTGGCGGTTCCCGGTTTTATTGTAGCGGAGTCGGTTTTGAGTTTAATTGGATTGGGAATTCAACAGCCCGATCCTTCTTGGGGAAATTTGCTATCTTTGTCTACTAATGCTTCAATTTTAGTGTTGCAACCTTGGTTGGTTTGGCCTCCGGCGACACTGATTATTTTGACTGTTTTGGCGTTTAATTTGTTGGGGGACGGGCTGCGGGATGCTCTCGATCCGCGCAGTATTCAAAGGTAATTGGGAATGGGGAATGGGGAATTGGTAATTCAAATATTTGTAGGGGCGGGTTTTCCGACAAGAATCGCCTCAAAACAAATAATATCAAAAACCCGCCCTCGCCCCAAGCCCTAAATATAAATAATCTCAATTCTCAAGGTTGATGTAGATTATTGGCGGTGTGGGGGCGGGTTTATTAATATTTGGGATGTGAAGGAAAGATTGTTGGTGAACCCGCCCCTTGTATCTTAAAAGAGTGAGTCAGTCGATCGCCACATCAATCAGGCGATCGTACCGACAGTCAGTCGATAGCCACATCAGTCAGTCGATCGTACCGACAAGTGGGTGATCGTACCGACAAGTGGGCGATCGTACCGACAAGTGAATCTAAAGAAACAAGGAAAGTTTCGTACATATGGTTCTGTAACAGCCGAAAGTGATCCTTAAGAACATCAGAAATCGGTGAAGTTGGCCCGCCCCTTAGACTAAACAAGTCTGTTGTGTAGATAAGCTCCCATTACTGATGACAGGCGCACCAAGCTGGACAGTATCTTAGGCTCTCGGCATTGTCGGGAAAGCCTGCATTCACTCTTGTTAGTTAATTATTGCCTGTCACGTTCTTTCATAAATCGGAGTAAATCGGGGACCAAAAATGACACCAACAGTCTTAGGCATAGACATCAGTAAAAAAGACTTTTATGTCTCATTACTGACCGAAACTCGTGCGACTAAACCCAGAAAATTTACGAACAATATTCAAGGGTTTGACAGTTTGCATAACTGGCTCAAGCAACAAAATGTAGTCGAACTCCATGCTTGCATGGAAGCTACTAGTATTTATGGCGAAGCCTTGGCAGAATTCCTTTATGGGGAGGGCTTCTGCGTGAGTATCGTCAATCCAGCCCGGATTAAAGGCTTTGCTAAAAGCGAACTTTTGAGAACTAAAACAGACTCCGTAGATGCAGCATTAATTGCCCGTTTTTGTGCGGCAATGAAACCATCATTATGGACACCTACTGCGCCCGAAGTCAAGGAATTACAAGCTCTGTTACGGCGGCTCGAATCAGTCACAGAAATGATGACTTGTGAACAAAACCGTTTGGAAACAGCTACGCCAACAGTTGCTGCCCTCACCCGGGAACATTTGGAATATCTCAAGGAGCAACAACAACTAATCAAAAAATTGATTAGTGACCATTTTGACCAACACCCACACTTAAAACAACAGCGCGAGCTGTTAACCTCAATTCCTGGCATTGGCGATTTAACAGCTTCTATATTATTAGCTGAAATTGGTGAGGTTTCTGATTACGATAATGCTCGTCAATTAGCAGCCTATGCCGGATTAACTCCGAGCGAACGCACTTCTGGGACTTCGGTTAAGGGCAAAACTCGTTTGTCTTGTACCGGAAACGTCCGACTGCGAAAGGCATTGTATATGCCAGCGGTAGTGGCAATGCGTCACAATCCTTTGTTAAAAGCGATGAGCGAACGATTATTGGGTCGTGGTAAGGTCAAAATGCAGGTGATTGGTGCGCTGATGAGGAAACTGGTGCATTTGGCTTTTGGGATTTTAAAATCCCAAAAGCCAAATGCACCAGTTTCCTCATCAGCGCACCAATCACCTGCATTTTGACCTTACCACGACCCAATAATCGTTCGCTCATCGCTTTTAACAAAGGATTGTGACGCATTGCCACTACCGCTGGCATATACAATGCCTTTCGCAGTCGGACGTTTCCGGTACAAGACAAACGAGTTTTGCCCTTAACCGAAGTCCCAGAAGTGCGTTCGCTCGGAGTTAATCCGGCATAGGCTGCTAATTGACGAGCATTATCGTAATCAGAAACCTCACCAATTTCAGCTAATAATATAGAAGCTGTTAAATCGCCAATGCCAGGAATTGAGGTTAACAGCTCGCGCTGTTGTTTTAAGTGTGGGTGTTGGTCAAAATGGTCACTAATCAATTTTTTGATTAGTTGTTGTTGCTCCTTGAGATATTCCAAATGTTCCCGGGTGAGGGCAGCAACTGTTGGCGTAGCTGTTTCCAAACGGTTTTGTTCACAAGTCATCATTTCTGTGACTGATTCGAGCCGCCGTAACAGAGCTTGTAATTCCTTGACTTCGGGCGCAGTAGGTGTCCATAATGATGGTTTCATTGCCGCACAAAAACGGGCAATTAATGCTGCATCTACGGAGTCTGTTTTAGTTCTCAAAAGTTCGCTTTTAGCAAAGCCTTTAATCCGGGCTGGATTGACGATACTCACGCAGAAGCCCTCCCCATAAAGGAATTCTGCCAAGGCTTCGCCATAAATACTAGTAGCTTCCATGCAAGCATGGAGTTCGACTACATTTTGTTGCTTGAGCCAGTTATGCAAACTGTCAAACCCTTGAATATTGTTCGTAAATTTTCTGGGTTTAGTCGCACGAGTTTCGGTCAGTAATGAGACATAAAAGTCTTTTTTACTGATGTCTATGCCTAAGACTGTTGGTGTCATTTTTGGTCCCCGATTTACTCCGATTTATGAAAGAACGTGACAGGCAATAATTAACTAACAAGAGTGAATGCAGGCTTTCCCGACAATGCCGAGAGCCTAAGATACTGTCCAGCTTGGTGCGCCTGTCATCAGTAATGGGAGCTTATCTACACAACAGACTTGTTTAGTCTAAGGGGCGGGCCAACTTCACCGATTTCTGATGTTCTTAAGGATCACTTTCGGCTGTTACAGAACCATATGTACGAAACTTTCCTTGTTTCTTTAGATTCACTTGTCGGTACGATCGCCCACTTGTCGGTACGATCACCCACTTGTCGGTACGATCGACTGACTGATGTGGCTATCGACTGACTGTCGGTACGATCGCCTGATTGATGTGGCGATCGACTGACTCACTCTTTTAAGATACAAGGGGCGGGTTCACCAACAATCTTTCCTTCACATCCCAAATATTAATAAACCCGCCCCCACACCGCCAATAATCTACATCAACCTTGAGAATTGAGATTATTTATATTTAGGGCTTGGGGCGAGGGCGGGTTTTTGATATTATTTGTTTTGAGGCGATTCTTGTCGGAAAACCCGCCCCTACAAATATTTGAATTACCAATTCCCCATTCCCCATTCCCAATTACCTTTGAATACTGCGCGGATCGAGAGCATCCCGCAGCCCGTCCCCCAACAAATTAAACGCCAAAACAGTCAAAATAATCAGTGTCGCCGGAGGCCAAACCAACCAAGGTTGCAACACTAAAATTGAAGCATTAGTAGACAAAGATAGCAAATTTCCCCAAGAAGGATCGGGCTGTTGAATTCCCAATCCAATTAAACTCAAAACCGACTCCGCTACAATAAAACCGGGAACCGCCAAAGTAGCAGAAATAATGACATAGGTTGCAGTTTGTGGCAAAACGTGGCGGACAATAATATAAATTGGATTCGCGCCCATAGCCCGCGCCGCCTGCACGAATTCTCGTTGTTTTATTGATAGTACCTGACCGCGAATTACCCGCGCTAAACTCGCCCAACTGATAAATGAAGTAATCAGCACAATCAATATAAATCGCTGAGCGCTGGTTAAGCCTGGGGGAAGGACTGCTGCTAGGGCTACTAATAAATAAAGTCCGGGAATCGTCATCAATACTTCGGCGAATCGCATTAAAATACTGTCAATCCAACTGCCAAAATAACCAGAAATTCCTCCGATTAACAATCCTAACGGAAAAGAAATTGCTATACCAACTAAACCGATGCTGAGGCTGATTCGGCTGCCGTGTACTAGGCGGGTGAACTGATCGCGCGCTTGTTCGTCCGTGCCTAAAATGTTAATTTTGGCGGCTCCTGTAGTTCCAAATAAGTGGATATCCAAAGGTAAAATTCCTAAAAACTTATAGGGAGAACCTTTGACGAATAAACCGACAGCAGAAGGTTTTTGCCAGTCTACAATTAGCTCGCGAGCGCCCGTATTCGCATCCACCGGGCCCTGAGTCGTCGGATAAACGTGAGGCCCGATAAATCGCCCGTCTCGGCTGCTTAAATAAATTTGAGTCGGCGGCAGCAATGAACCGTTTAATTGAGAGTCGTAGGGGTCGTAGGGCGCGACAAATTCGGCGAAAAATGCGACTGTATAAAAAATTAACAGCACCACTGCTCCCAATCGAGCGAGAGGATTTTTTCTAAGATTTTGCCACCATTTCATAAGTTTTAGGTTTGAGATTTTCAGTAGGTTCGCAGTCAGGACTTTAGTCCTTCTCAAAAGGTTCGCAGTCAGGATTTTAGTCCTTCTCAAAATGTTTGCAGTCAGGACTTTAGTCCTTATTAAGGAACGAAGATTTTATAACTTAAACATCTGCCAAAATCCTATGTTTTCAGAAGCAGCGAGGTAAAGAGAAAGAGAAAGAGAGGCAGAGCCTCGCCTATCTGCATTACCAGGCAGAGCCTGGTAACGAGCAAACCGGGTTTTTTGCCTCGCGTGCGTAAGTCCTATTCTTTCTGGACTCAGCAGCAAGGACTGAAGTCTTTGCTACAAACATTAAACTATTTTTTTTCATCGGCAACCAAGATTATTTTAGTTTCATTATCGGCTATTTTACCCAATTCTTCTCCGCTAAAAGGATTGTAGAAAAACGAGCCTGTTTGCGGAGGCAATTTGGGATTGAGTAAGATTTCTACTATACTTTTGATCACCCCTGTCATCGGAATTGCCAGGATAACTCCTAACAATCCTCCCACTCTACCTCCTAAGAGCAAAGCTGTGAAAATAATTACCGGGCTCAATCCGGTGAGATTCCCCATGATTCGCGGGGCGACTAAATTGTCTTTGATTTGCTGGAGACCGATCGCCACTGCCAACACTTGCAGCGCCAGCCACCAATCGATAAATGCTACAATTATAGTAACCGCTCCAATGCCCAAAGTTGCTCCAATAAACGGAATTACTTCCATTAATCCGATAAACACGGCAAACAGCAGGAAGAATGGAACTTGCAGCCACCAAAATGCGATAGTTAGTAAAATTGCCATAAACAGTCCCAGCAGCAACTGTCCCGATACAAATCGCTGGAGGTTTCGCTGCAAAGTTTCTGTTAACACGTAGCGAATATCTGGGGAAAAAATGCTGGTCAAACTTTCCCAGACTCTTTTGCCGTCTAGGAGCATATAAAATGAAATGACCACGATAAAAATTAAGTCGAGAAACCAGTTAAAGGTACCTAAGACTAAACCTAAACTGGTGCTAGCGATCGCCTGTACTTGCTCTTGTACTTTTGCTGATAGCTGCTGCTCCAATATTTGCACGTTAAACGGTAAATTGCGATCGGCACTCCATGCTTGAAATTCACCTAGCTGCATCCGCGCCGACTCCAGCAGGTCTGGGAACTTCACCCCCAACTGCCTCGCTTGGGTGAACACTGGCGGCACGATAGTTAAACCGATTACTACTACTAGCAAGCCCGCAATTAAGTAAACGAGTGCTGCAGCGACTCCCCTGGGCAAAAATGCTTCCAGTCTGAGGACTGCATAATTTAATAAGAATGCAATGAGTCCGGCTGTTACTAAAATGCTGACCAGTTCCCCAACATAACTGATAGCAGTTAGGGTAAACCATCCCGTTACTAGCACTAGCAACCAAGTAATTAGCAACTGTTGGACGGGAGAAAAAACACTGTTCATTGTAATTTTTGTCAATTAAACTGGTACAACTTTTTAGCCGATGTGCCTGATTTTAGCAATAATTTGTTCAAAATTAGGCTTAATTCTGTGAGGATTGATGAGTTATACCAATTTCATAAAGTAGCGCTAGATTTGACCCCCCCCAACCCCCCCTTATTAAGGGGGGGGGCTAAGACTTGATCCATAGCATATCTTTAGAAAAATGGTATTGGTGACGGGAAAACTGCTGTGGGACAGACAGGGCTAGCCCGATCGCCCGCAGGCCCCAAATCAGGCTAACAATACTGGACGAGGAACCCTGGGCGCATTAAATGTCGATCGCACTTTCCTCGGATTCGCCATTTCACCTGAAATGCCGTCACATTCACCCGAAAGGAGGAGGCGCAACTGCTGCCGCCCTCCGCTAAAATCAACTAGATATAAAAACTGCAATCTTTCTTTACAATATAAAAAAACCCAAGGCTCAAACCGGCGAGAGGAACCAGCGTGACCAATCAAGTTTTTTCAGAAGCGGAAGAAAAGCCACCTCTTCCCCCCGTACAGAACGGGCGCGACAGGAACTCAGCAGCCGGCGCGCCTGAAAGTGAGGTCTCAGACGGCTCTAGCTGGCATTTTTCCGATCGGGAAGACGAACGAGAAATACCCCTAGAAAATCCAGAAATGGATGGGGAACAATCAGAAGTTCGCAGCAGCAAAGGCATCAGGTGGGTGACTGTGTTGGCCGGCGCAGGCATTGGCGTAGCTGCAACGCTGCTAGCAGTAAACTTGAGTGCGGGCCTCAAGAACGCGCGGCCGGCGGTTACAGCCCCAGGGCCGGCTCAGCAGGCGGAGGCTCAAACTGTGACAGTCGCGCCTGCGGAATCCGTCGAGCTGGCTCAAACTCTGGAAGCGACGGGTACCGCGGCCGCCTACGATTTGCTGCCGGTATTGCCGCAAGCTAACGGTTTGCAAATCGAGCAGGTTTTGGTGAAGGAAGGGGATGCGGTAGAAAAAAATCAGGTAATGGCGGTTTTGGATGATTCGGTGCTGCGATCGCAAATTGCCGCCGCAGTTGCTAAAAGACAATCGGCCGATTCTACGGTAGAACAAGCGCAAGCTCAGGTGCAGCAAGCTCAGTCAACCCAAAAAGAAGCCCGAGCCGGTGTCGAACAAGCTGAAGCTGGCGTTGAAAAAGCTGTCGCTGACTTAGCGCAAGTTAAAACAGGTGTCGGCCAAGCCCAAGCTGGTGTCGCGCAAGCTAAAGCCGGTGTGAATCAAGCTAAAGCGGGAATTGCTTCGGCCGAGGCTAAATTGGCTCAAGCTCAAAGAGATGTAGAGCGTTTTTCCAATTTGGCGGCGCAGGGAGTAATCAGCCAACAAGATTTGGAACAGCGCAAAACCGAACGAGAAACTGCTCTTCAAGATGTGAACAAGGCTAAGGCCGATTTGAATAAAGCTTTGGAAGAACAGAACAAGGCGGCCGAAGAAGTGCGATCGGCTAAAGCTAAAGTAGTTAATGCCGAAGCTAATATCAGTACGTCGCAAGCGGCCCTCAGCAGTGCCCGCGCTGCAGTGAATACGGCGGCGGCAACTGTCAGCAGCGCTAAAGCAAATGTTGGGAACAATGCAGCAGGTGTTCGCAGCAATGACGCACAAGTCCAACAGTTGGAAACTCAACTCGAACAAACTACAGTCCGAGCGCCGGACAGCGGTATTGTTGCTGAAAGAATTGCTAGAGTTGGTGATGTTTCTTCGGGGAATCAAAAACTATTTTCGATTATTCGCGGCAACAAGCTGGAACTGCAATTGAAAGTGCCGGAAACTCAGATTTCGCAAGTGCAGCCGGGAACAGCAGTGCAGATTAGTTCTGATTCTGACAAGCGGATTAAGTTGTCAGGAACTGTGCGAGAGATTTCGCCGTTAGTTGACCCGCAAAATCGGCAAGCTACGGTGAAGGTTGATTTGCCGGCAAGCGAGTTTTTGCGATCGGGAATGTTTTTGCGCGCTTCGATTGTGACAGCGGCGGCGCAAGCTTTGAAAGTTCCTGCTAAAGCTATTGTACCGCAGTCTGACGGCAGTTCTATTGTGTACAAACTTGTGGGCGAGGATAAGGTGCAGGCTCAGCCGGTGGTAGTTGGGGAAATTTCTGGGGGCGCGGTTGGCGATTTGACGGCTGCTCGGGTTCAGATTAAAAAAGGGCTGAAAGCGGGCGATCGCGTGGTTGTTTCTGGGGCGGGTTATCTTCAGGATGGCGATCGGGTTAAGGTTAGTAAATAGTTGTTTTGAGATTTTTGCCTTCTTTTTTAACCGCAGATGAAGGCAGATAGACGCAGATGAACGCAGATGCCAATTCTAATATTTCGACTGCGGCTGTGTGCAGGTCTCGATAATATTTGCGATCGGCGGTATTTGTTTGCGGCGACGCACCTTATACCAATTTCATAAAGTAGCCCTAGATATTACCCAATACGGTTTACTTAAGACGATCCCCCCTAACCCCCCTTAAAAAAGGGGAGTAGGGGGTGGGACCAGAATCGGATCAAAGTCCCCCTTCTTCCCCCCTGGGGGGGGGCAGGGGGGGGTGGGGATTTAGGGGGATCTCCGGGGCATAAATATGTTAAGTGAACCGTATTGAGATCTTACCCCCCCCAACCCCCCCTTGTTAAGGGGGGGCTAAGACTTCATCCATATACTTACGCACTCATGGATATTGACATACCTCCTCGTCCTAAAGGAGCGAGGATTCCTTGACGCTTCACTGCAATGCGCTACCGAAGTAGTTTGACCTTTGCTCCACGTCCGTTTAGAGTCTCCCAATGCCCTGTGGCGACTTTTCGTTTTGCTCGCACAAGCCCAAAAACTTGCAGTTGCCTCAAAGGTCGGACTTTGCCGTTGCCCTCTTGCTTCCCCTATTTCTGATCGCAACTCTGGCAGGACTCTCAACCTTGCTGTTTATTTTGGAGTATCTCAAATCCGGGCGGGTCAGTGACCATCTACATCTTAACTTAAAGCCGTCCTAAAAGGACGGGGTTTTCAACCCAATTTTCTGATAAAGGGGGTTTTCTTCCCCGGATTAGATATCACTTTCTGGGATATCTGTTCGCAGTGGCAACTTCACGGTAAACGTTGCTCCTTGTCCGTTACCCGAACTTGTTCCGCTAACGGTACCGCCGTGGAGTTCTACTAAATGACGGACAATTGAGAGTCCTAGCCCTAATCCACCCTCTGTGCGAGAGTAGCTACTGTCGGCCTGACTGAAGCGATCGAATATATAAGGGAGAAAATCAGGGTCAATGCCCTGACCATTATCGCTAATTTGGATTTGAGCCATGCCATCAATGCAGTCTAATGCGATGTCAATTTTGCCTCCGGCTGGGGTGAATTTAATGGCGTTTGAAAGTAGATTCCACACAACCTGCTGCAAGCGGCTCGGATCTCCCAACACTATTGGTTTTAAAGGACTTAGGCAGGATTCAACTTGAATATTTTTGGCTTGTGCTGCCGAACGAACCACCTCGATCGTATTTTCAAGCAGTGGATTGAGTTCCATTTCCGAAACGCTGAGCCGATACTGGCCGGTGCTAATCCGGGAAACGTCTAAGATGTCATCGATGAGCTGGTTTTGTGCTTTGGCGGCGCGCTCGATCGTTCTTACCGCTTCCTGGGTTTTAGCTTCGTCAAATTTTTTCAGTTGCAGCAACTGTGCCCAGCCAATTATCGCATTCAGGGGCGTTCGCAGTTCGTGAGAGAGGACGGACAAAAACTCATCTTTGACTCGGTTGGCCTCCTCGGCAGCCGCGCGAGCCGATTGTTCTTGCATCCGCAGGCTGCGTTCTGCCTCCAACTGTTTTTGCTCGGTGATATCCTCTACCGCCAGCAGAATCATCTGTATATCGCCGATGGGAGGCATTTTGCGGGCATTGATCCGCATTATTTTATGCCCGATCGCCTCGAAGTCCTGCTCTATTTCCAAATGGTGAAATTCGGGATTGCCAGTCGTAATTTCTTCGAGGAGCGATCGCAACTCGGGAATATTCCACTGTTTGTTACTAAACTCGAAGATCGAGTGTTGCTCAATTTGGATCGGCATCACCTGAAACGTCTCGTAGAAAGAACGGTTGGCGGTGATCGCCTGCAGGTTTAGATCCAGCACTAGCAAAGGTTCCCGGACTGTTTCTACGATCGTTTCGGCATAATTTTTCGCTTCCGTCAACTGCTGGGCGCTGAGTTTGAGATCGTTGATATCCACCAGCATCACCACAGCCCCATCAATTTTGTGGTCGATCGTCCGATACGGTCGAATATGCAGATCGTACCAGCGATTCTCTCGATCTTGAACCTCCTGAACTTTCACGTTGAGGGTGCGGATCACCTCTAAAATCATTGGCTCTAAATCCGGCAGTATCAACTTGTGAGTGATGTCGCTCAAACAGCGCCCCACATCGGCAGAAATCAAGTTGAAGATGCCTTCGATTGCGGGAGTAAACCGGCGGATTCGCAGGTCGCCTCCCAGCATCAGGATCGGAATATTGATGGTACTGAGCAGATTCTGTAAATCGTTGTTCACCTGATTCGATTCAAGATTGCGCCGCTGCAATTCGTCATTAATCGTGTTCAGTTCTTCATTGGTTGCTTGAATCTCTTCTTTTGCGGTTTCGAGTTCCTCGTTTGTACTTTGCAACTCTTCGTTGTTCGACAAAATCTCCTCGTTGGCGGCTCTCAAATCTTGGTTGGCGGCTTGATGTTCTTGGACGATCGACTGCAGGTGGTCTTTTGTGCTTTTGAGTTCTTGTTGCAGCCTCGCAATCTCCAAACTTTCACCCTGTAAAGGATCGGAGTTGACTCTAGCATCGTTTGCAGCAGTCATTGCAGGAATCGGCGGCTCGTCTTGAAACAAAACTAAAAAATAGTTTTTTACAGCAGCGCCTGTTGGGAAGGGAATCACGTTAATTTTGACCAGGCGGACGATCTCGCTTTCTCTAATTTGCAAGCCTTGGCGGGCGACCGGCAACTGCTGCTGCGAGGCTTGTTCAATTGCAGCGCGGAGTTCGAGGCGCAATCCTTCTTTTGCCATTTTCAGCAAATTAAAGCTCGCCTTACCGGGGGCCGGTTCTAGGTAGGCGTTTGTCTGTCCTCGAAATTGCAGAATCTCGCTGGCGGTGTTAATCACTACGCCGACAGGGGCATAGTGATTCAAAACAATGCGATCGGCTTGTTTTTCCATTTGGATTTCGTTTAAGCTTTCCGCCAGCAGCGGTGGAGGGTTGACTGCTGTAGCGGGATAGTTGCTAGCAGTTAAATCCATGCTCAACCAATGCGACAGCAGTTTTTTAGTATAAATTTTGTTTTTTTTGTCGAATAGCGCAAACAATTCGGAAAAGTCACCAACTGTTTCCGAAGTGCCCAACAGCAAGAAGCCTGCGGGCCGAAGCCCGTAGTGGAAAATTGGCAGCAGCTTTTTTTGCAGCGGGGGGCCGAGATAAATCAGCACGTTCCGACAGGCGATCAAATCCATCCGGGAAAACGGCGGATCGCCGATCAGGTTTTGTTTGGCAAAGACGCAGAGTTCGCGCACCGCCTGAGCGATTTGGTATCCGCCTTCGACTCGGACAAAGAACCGATTCAGGCGTTGGGGCGAAATATGGGCGACTTGGGCCTGCGTATAAAAGCCGCGGCGGGCGATCGCGATCGCACTTTCGCTGATGTCTGTGGCATAAATCTGAATCGGCAGATTAGTAGCTCGATCTGCTAAAAACTCTAGCAAGCAAATGGCGATCGAATAAGCTTCTTCGCCCGTAGAACAGCCGGCAATCCAAATTCGGATCGGTGTTTTTGAGGATTTACCTGTGACGATTTCGGGAAAAACCTTGGTGCTTAAGGCCTCAAAGCTGTCGGGATCGCGAAAAAAGCTGGTGACATGAATTAAGACATCGTGGTAGAGCGCCGTTACTTCTGTGGGGGTGTTTTTGAGATATGCGGCATAATCCTCGATCCGTTCCAGCTTGTACAGCAACATCCGCCGCTGCATCCGCCGGTTCAAGGTGGTTTGCTTGTAGTGAGTAAAGTCAACTCCTGTAGCGGCGCGCAGCAAATTGTAGATGGTGGCGATCGCATTTTTAGTTTCGCTCGTCGCATCTTCGCTGGCGGTCGGTTCTGTCGCAGTCCGATCGGCAATATAGGGATGGCGGCCGATCTCTGCTATTTTCTCGGCAATTTTTTCCGGTGGTAAAGTAAAATCTACCTGACCCGTGCCCACTGCAGTATTCGGCATACTGCTGACTTGTGCCGATCCTTCACATTGAGCAAAAGTAATACCGCCTGCGGCCTTAATCGCTTTTAACCCTTGGGCTCCGTCGCCGTCGCCCCCGGACAAAATGACGGCGATGGCTTTGTTCCCCCGTTCTGCAGCCAGAGAACACAGAAAAATATCGACGGACATAAATGCCCCGCGTTCTCTGCCGCGAGGCGTTAGCTTCAGCATCCCTCCAGCTACGGTCATGCTGAAGTTCGGGGGGATGACGTATACCTGATTCGGTGCTAGGAGCATCCCCTCTGTCACTTCATGCACGGGCATCTGGGTCGATCGGGCCAGAATCGCACTCAACACGCTTTCCTGAGTGGGTAACATATGCTGAATCATTACAAACGCCATGCCGGTATCGATCGGCAAATGGCTGAGTAATTGCCTAAAGGCTTCCAGTCCACCGGCCGAGGCTCCTATTCCGACGACTGGAAATAATTCGTTTGGATCGTCCTGCTGCTTTTCTTCAGCTTTGGTATCAGCTTTTGGTTGAGATTTCTTAGAATTTTTTTTATAACTCATGTTTTATACCCGATATCTTGCTGTTCGAGCAGCACTTCTTAATCTAGTTTTTTTATGCTTATTAAAGATACTACACTTTATCATAAAATGAAGCTTCAGCCATCTACCTGCCGATATATTGAGCCGCACTTTGGGAGTAGGAGCGATCGAATTTCAAATTAGAATAATTATTCTAGCTATCCCAAATGATTTGTGAACGCTATCCATACTATTAGCAGCCGTTCTCAGGAATGAAAATTTAATAATTTAAGCAATTGCTCGTATTGCTCGTTACGTTGCCCAATCTCTCGGAGGGCGGGCACGGGGGCACCGCCCCTACATATCTGCATGAATGATTTAGGATTGCTATTTGCTCGTTACCAGGCTCTGCCTGGTAATGCAGATCCGGAGGCTCTGCCTCCTTCTTTCTCGCAACTTACAGGAGAGAGAACTGTAGGAGGTGTTTGAGTTATTAAGTTTTCGGTTCTAACTGATATCTTGCACCTGTGGCAAAAACCGGGTTTTTGACCGCAAAATTAGCATCACAACCTATCTCTCTAGTTCGGAAACCCGGTTTTTAAGAGTTTGTTGAGAATGGTGCGAGATGTCAGTTCTAAGTAACATGAGGTTCGCTCAAAAAGCGGGAACAAATAATAGGTAATTGCCAGATTATTTGAGTTCGGGTTAGCTAGTAGCTATAATTTATGACCGATTACTAATTACCGATTGCGGGAGTGTACCTCACCCAATCCCAATTTCATAAACTGCGGCCACAAATATGACTTCTATTTTATTATAAAGTTCGATGTTTAAAACAAACATACTAATTGTAGGTTGGGCCCTGGAACGAACCCTCTGTTTCGCTCCGCCCAACCTACAATCATGCTCAACCCAACGGTATTGGGCTATACAGCAATCTTTGCAGGATTCACAAAATTTGTTGTAGGGCGATCGGAAGATGTGCAACTTCACATTAAATTGGTATTACTTAAGTAATTTATGTGCCTGCGTGTACTTTTAGATACAAACACTATTTTTAACCCTGTGTTGTAAAAATTGGCCTAAAAAAACTTTTTTGGACAATTTGCATAATTTTTGTGGAAAAGTCCTGATAGATAAATAAGGTGTGGCGCTTATCTCAAAATTAGCCCCCACCTGTTTATCCCAAACAGGAAAAAAACATTGGCAGTATTAAGTGGTACATCCTCAAACGACAACCTGACAGGCACCCCAGATGATGACAACATCACAGGCTTAGAAGGCAACGACACTTTGTCTGGCTTAGAAGGCAACGACACCTTGCTAGGCGGTGAAGGAGACAACAACCTCAGTGGAGGTGCGGGCAATGACTCCCTCTTTGGCGACTTTGGCAATAACACTCTCGATGGCGGTGCGGGCAATGACTTTCTGAATGCAAGGGGTAGCCTGGCCGGCGGCGATGGAGACGACACCCTGTTCAGCTTTGGCACTAGCACCTTAGATGGCGGTGCGGGCAATGACTTTCTCAGTGGTGGTAATAGCATCTTAGAAGGCGGTGCGGGGGATGATACGCTCAGTGCTGGATTTGGGAGTGTGCTGCGAGGCGGTGCAGGTAACGATCGCTATTTGCTGCGGGATAACGGCCAGAGTCAACTTCAAATTCAGGATACTGGCGGCATCAATCGCTTAGACTTTGTGAATTTTGACAACCAGATCAGTACCAGCACTGCGCTGTCGCTGTCGCTGTCATCAGGTACTCTGGGATTGAGCCGCCAAGGCACGAGTTTAGCCATCGACATCAATCAAGACGGCATCATCAGGGCTACCGATGACGTTGTGATTTTAGACTTTTTCGGTGCATCCCCGACTGTCCAAGGTGCTGGGTTCATTGAAACTGTGGGTAATTTATCGGGTGCCGATATCCTGGCCGCTAATTTACCGGAGACCGCGACGACGCCCACACCAGCGACGACGCCCACACCAGCGACGACGCCAACTCCAGCGACAACGCCCACACCAGCGACAACGCCCACACCAGCGACAACGCCTATTCCTATTCCTATAAGACCAACACCGGCAGCCACACCAACACCGGGCACACCCACACCCACACCGGGCACACCAACACCAACACCTCCACCTTTCACGCCCGCAGCAGCACTGTCGATCGCACAGCCGATCGCACCCACATTCACCAACAGGCCCGCACCAAGCGAATTGCCACAGGTTTTGGGCACCAGTGGCAACGACGCGATCGGTGGCAGCGAAGCCAACAATATCTTGTATGGCAACGCTGGAAATGACACCGTGGGAGGCAATGGCGGCGACGACATCGTATTTGGCGGCAAAGGCGATGACGGCTTATTCGGCGATGTCGGCAACGACCTCTTGTTTGGCAACCTCGGCAACGACACCCTTGTCGGCGGCGACGGTGCAGATACCGCATTGGGCGGCAAAGCTGACGATTTGATATTTGGCGGCGCTGGTAACGATGTCCTCGGCGGCGAACTCGGCAACAACACTTTACTCGGCGGCGAGGGTAGCGATACTCTGTACGGCGGTGAAAATAATGATGTCTTGTTTGGCGGTAGCGGCAACGATTTCCTCTACAGCACAAAAGGTAACGACATCTTGGTTGGTGTTGACTATACCGGTGCTAATCCCGGACGCGGCGAAGTTGATACGCTGATTGGTGCAGATGGTAGCGATACTTTCTTGCTGGGAAATGCCACAGAGTTCTACTACAGCGACGGCATCGATAGCAGCACTGGCGCTGGCGACTACGCTTTGATTGTCGGCTACAACCCCAGTAACGATATCATCCAACTTCAAGGCGCTCCGAGCACCTACAGGATCGGCGCTTCTCCGGCTGGATTGCCCGAGGGTGCTGCTATTTTCAAGAAGACTGGGGCGGATGACGAGTTGATCGCGATCGTCCAACCTGTTTCTGGTTTTGGCCTTGACAGCAGTTCTTTGCGCTTTGTTTAACGGTTGAGGGCGATCGGTCGGGCGATCGATTGTCCAATGGCCCCGGCGGTTGAAACCAGGTTTACACAAACAAAGTCGGCCTGCGCCGACTGGTTCATCAAGGGGATCTATCCCCAACCCGGATTTGGTATTATACCAATTTCATAAAGTTATGCTACTACCGAAAGTTTTACTCCCCCCCTTTATAAGGGGGGGTTGGGGGGGTAGATATGTAGCGCTATTTTATGAATTTGGTATTAGATTCAGTCCTGCCCTTGGTGCAGGACTTTTTTTGTTTGGAGGGGCGATCGGGCACCGAAACTTAATTCTCAAAATAGTTGACTCAGAATCGCAAAATAGTTGTATAATGTTTCTCTAGTCATTTTTGACCGCAATAACTCAAAAGTAAAAGCAGGTACAATAGACTAAGCGCGGGCGTAATTCAGTGGTAGAATGTCAGCTTCCCATGCTGGACGTCGTGGGTTCGAGCCCCACCGCCCGCTTTAACTGAATTTTCATATAACTATGAAAATTAATTAGTGCGATCGATTCAATTTATGGCTAAATTCTTAACCGCTGCATTATATAAGTTCGTTGAACTATCGGATTTTGCCGACCTCAAAGCACCGCTACTCGATTGTTGCAACAACCACAACGTCAAAGGCACTATCTTGTTGGCTGCAGAAGGCATCAACGGGACGATCGCCGGTTCGTCAGAAGGCGTCCACGCAGTCCTCGCATTCTTGCGCCGTGACGCGCGTTTTGCTGATTTGGTTCACAAAGAATCTTTTTCCGAAAAAGCACCGTTTTACCGCCTAAAAATCCGCTTAAAACGCGAAATCGTCACGATGGGAATACCTGATATTAATCCATCTCTCATGGCTGGCAAATATGTCAAACCCGATGAGTGGAATCAGCTACTTGACGATCCTGATGTGGTGGTAGTTGATGTACGCAACGACTTCGAGGTATCTATGGGTACTTTTGCAGGCGCTATTAATCCCAAAACAAAAAGCTTTTCCGACTTGCCAGAATGGGCGCTCAAAGAAGCTGCTTTGCGCGAAAAACCCAAGGTAGCAATGTTTTGCACTGGCGGTATTCGCTGCGAAAAATCTACGGCTTTTTTGCGCTCTCAAGGTTTTGAAGAAGTCTATCACCTCGAAGGCGGAATTTTAAAATATTTGGAAACGGTGCCCGCAGCAGAAAGTCGTTGGGAAGGTGAATGTTTTGTCTTTGATGAACGGGTTTCTGTTGTTCATGAATTAAAGCCTGGTAACTACGAACTTTGTCGCGGTTGTCGTCACCCGATTAGTCAGGAAGATAAAGCTTCTGAATTATTTGTAGTTGGTGTAAGTTGTCCTCATTGTCATGACTCGAAAACTGAAACCAAAAAACAAGGCTTATCGGAGCGGCAGCGTCAGATTGAGCTTGCTAAACGCCGCAATCAAACACATATCGGCGCGCGCTATGATCTGAAGGAAAAAGTTGATAATGGGATAGATTAAGACATTAGATGGGGGAGAAAGAGGGCGGGTTTTGCCTTTATAAACTGGTTGGTATCATAGATTATTAGCTAAACCCGCCCCTACCATATACTATGTTTTTTTGGCAATGACTTACTTCATAGTATTAGCACTAAGCTCAAGAAACCGGGTTTCTCTGAAAACTCTGGTTGGGTGACGTGAAATTTAGAAAGAAACCCGGTTTCTGACTCTAAAGCCTTCCTAATGACAACTGACTAATGACTAATGACTCATCCTATATGTCAACAACCTATCCAATTTTGTATTCTTTTCGCCGCTGTCCCTATGCTATGCGCGCGCGCTTGGCGCTGATGGTTAGCAATCGGGTGTGCGAGTTGCGGGAAGTTGTTTTGCGAGACAAGCCACAAGAAATGTTAGATGTATCGCCCAAGGGTACTGTACCGATATTGATTGATGTTGACGGGCGGGTACTGGATGAAAGTATTGATATCATGTTGTGGGCATTAGAACAACACGATCCTGAAAAATGGTTGATTCCAGAACAAGGTACTGTTGCAGAAATGCTAGGACTAATTGCTGAATTTGATAGTGGCTTTAAATATCATCTCGACCGTTATAAATACCCGGAACGTTATGCTGGTGTTGAGGCTAGAGTACATCGAGATGAAGCTGCTGTATATCTGGAAAAACTCAATGCAAAGTTAAACGGGACTAAATATTTGTATGGTAATAATGTAGCATTGGCCGATCGCGCGATCGCACCTTTTGTCCGTCAATTCGCTCATACCGATAAAAATTGGTTCAACCAACAGCCTTGGTATCAGCTACAAGCTTGGTTAACAGGGTTTACAGACTCGGAAATCTACGCTAGTATTATGCACAAATACCCAAAATGGGAATCTGGCAATGCAGGCGTTGTTTTTGGGCGATCGTAATTACCTATCAACCGGTTTGTAGTCAGGACTTCACTCCGCATCCAACAGAGGACTAAAGTCCTGACTGCGAACCTGAACTAATGTTATTTTGGTCGCTCATACCATTTTTCTAAATATATGCTATAGATGAAGTCCGAAGCCCCCCCTTACTAAGGGGGGGTTGGGGGGGTAAGATCTAGTGCTACTTTATGAAATTGGTATCAAGCGTTAGTGTATTCTAGTGAGTATTGTCAGGCTGAAATTATGATTGAGGTTGGTTCGTTAGTTCGATCGCCCAAAAACGATTTGGGAATCGGAAAAGTTGTCGAGGTATCGTCTACCGATGCCGTAATTGAATATTTTTGCTCAGTAAAAAACCGCTTTCGCAAAACTATAGCGTTGGGTTTGCTACAAGAAGCTAGACTTCAGCGACAAACCCGCTGCTACCTCTGGAGTAACACTCAGGAAAGGTGGATAATCGGGCGAATTTATGACTGGGATGAAGATAAATTAGAATACGAAATTGACCTCCCCGACAGCCAAAGTTTGCAAGCTGTCGAAACCGAACTTTACGTCCGCTGCAATATCCCGATCGCCGATCCGATCGATATTTTAGCAGTCAAAGGCCAAGAAACACCGTATTTTCACGATCGGCGATTGGCATTTGTGCAATCTGCGATCGAACAGCGCGCCGTCAGCCGTGGCATGACCGGATTAATTTCTGCTAACATAGAGCTCTACCCGCACCAAGTTGAAGTCGTCCGGCGCGTCCTAGAAGACCCGATCGCGCGCTATTTGTTAGCAGACGAAACAGGACTGGGGAAAACCGTAGAAGCCGGGACAATTCTCCGCCAATTCCTACTCGACGATCCCAACGGACGCGCTGTAGTGCTCGTTCCCAAATATTTGCTCGAACAGTGGCGACAAGAGTTAGAAAATAAATTCTATTTGTCTCATTTTGCTGACCGAGTGCAGCTTGTTGCTATTAGCGAAATCAATCAAATTAGCCGCAACGCCAACCTGGATTTTTTGATTGTGGATGAAGCCCAGGAACTGGCCGCAATGGCTAATTCGGGCGATCGCAATCAGCAACAATCCTTTGAACTATGCCAGCAACTAGCTCAAAAAAGCCATAACTTATTGTTATTATCTGCAACGCCAGTTATCGGTCACGAGCAAGATTATCTCACGATGCTGCACTTGCTAGACCCGACTACTTACCGTCTAGATGACCTCGAAAATTTCAAAGAAAGAGTGCAGAACCGTCAGGAAATCGGCCGCGCCTTGCTAGATTTCCGAGAAACAGCAAAGCCGGCAGTTTTGCAAACAAAAATCGCTCAACTCCGCACTCTGTTTGCGAAAGATGATTATTTGCTCGGATTGATCGACGAGTTAGAAACTTGTTTGAAAACCGCAGAAACCGCCGAACAATCTCGCCTTGTCCAAACTATTCGCACTCACGTTAGCAATACCTACCGCCTCCACCGCCGCATTCTCCGCAACCGCCGGGATGCAGTGGAAGATGTGATTTTCGATCGCGATTGTGTCCCCAAAACCGAGTACGATCTCAATGACGAACAGTGGTCGGAAATTCAAAGCGTATTCGATAAATGGCGCGCTGCTGCTCCCAAATCCAGCGAATATCAGAGAATTTTTCTGCTGTTTTTCCGCGCTTCCGGTACTTGGTTGAATGTTTTGGAACGGGTTGTCAAAGCTCGCTTGCAGAAAAAATCGACTCCTGAACTCGATCGCGAATTCGGACAAAGCGACACCGCAATTTTGACCAAAACAGCGCTGTTTCCCGAAGAAAAGGAAATGCTGGAAACCTTGCTCAACAGCCTGCAAAAGCCCCAGGAAGGACTCGACAGACTCTCGTTGTTGCGAATTGCTATTTTGCGATTTTTGGCAGTTGCTTTGAAGGTTCCGCGCGAGTATCACAGCAATTCTCGCGATTTGCTATCGAGAATTCAACAGCAAATTAAACGGCCGATTCCGGGCGAACGTTTCCCGAAGATTGTAATCTTTACCAGTTTTACGGCAAGTTGTCAAGAGATTGCGGAAAACTTAGCTAAAATATTTGGTAAAAAGGCGATCGCCAGCCACGACACCGGCAAGTCTGCGGATGATGTTGAGGCTAGTCTGCATCGATTTAAGACTGAGCCGCATTGTTTTATCTTAGTGTGCGATCGATCGGCAGAAACAGGGGTAAACCTACAAATAGCAGATTGGTTAATTCACTTCGATTTACCGTGGTTTCCCAACCAGCTAGAACAAAGACTCGGCAGAGTCGATCGCATTGGCAGCAAAATGGGAGTACAATTTTGTTTGTTTGCGGGCCCGGATCTGCCAGAAAGTCCCCACGAAGCTTGGTTTCAAGTCTTAAAAGACGGCTTCGATATCTTCAACAAATCGATCGCCAGCCTTCAGTTTTATGCCGAACAAAAACAGCTAGAACTTGAAGCAAAGTTGTTTGCTGAGGGAGCAAAGGGCTTGTCAAGCGAAATTGAATCAATCAAAAATCAAATCGCCCAAGAGAAAACAAAAATCGACGAACAGTACGTTCTAGATGAAATTGACACTCTAGAAGACAGCGCATCTCAGTATTTTGAATCCCTCGAAAACTGCGACGACCGCCATAAAGAAATGCAGCGGGCGACGGAAGGTTGGCTTTGTCAAGCTCTCCACTTCAAACAAATCGAACATCCGACAGTATCGGGGTTAATCCGCTATCAACCCACTCAAAAAACCTTGATTCCTTCAAACGATTTGAGAACTCGATTAATTCCTTATTGTCAGCAGTACGGTAGTTACAATCGCCGCATTGCTCATCAAAATACCGATGTCGTTCTTTACCGCATTGGAGAGGGATTGATCGATGCACTTGGCTCTTACATTCGCTGGGACGATCGGGGTCAAGCTTTTGCGATGTGGCGGCACGATCAAAGTTGGGATGCTGCGGAAGGGATGGAGTGGTTCGGCTTCCAATTTAATTATTCTATCCAGACTGATGTGGAACCTGCGGCTCTAGTTTTGCAAGCACAAAGCATCGACAATTACAACTTGAAAGCTTTGCAGCGGCGCGCTGATGCTCTGTTTATCCCAACTTTTGAAACTGTGTTTGTAGATGCTCGCGGCGAGCAGATGTCTCTGGTGGAAGATGCGGAAGTTCTGCAGATTTTGCAGCGGGGTTATAAAGGCAAAGGCGGCCCGAATCGGGATTATAATTTGTCTAAAAATCGTACTTCGCTGATTGACAGTTTTGTCGATCCGTTGGAATGGGATGATTTTTGTCAAAAGAGCCGGGTGGTATCTGAGGAATTGCTGCGAGGGCGCGAGGCTTTTGTGGAAATGTGCAATAATTCTGCTGTCAGTGCTGCAATCCAACTCAAAAACCGGGTGAATCAATTGCAATTGCGATTGAATCGACTTTCTAAATCCGAACAACTTTTAGAATCGGTTTTGGGTGATGAAATCAGTACCGAAAGTGCGTTGAGTGAAGCGGTTTTAGCGGGAATTCGCCGCCCCCAGATGACTCTTGAGTCGGTGGGATTTATTGTGATTTCTGGGCGCGCTCCTGTTAAGGAGAAGGAAGAAGGATAGCTGGTTTGGGTGGAGTTTCTCGTTACCAGGCTCTGCCTGGTAATGCAGATCCGGAGGCTCTGCCTCCTTCGCTCTTTTTCTCGTTACCAGGCTCTGCCTGGTAATGCCGATCCGGAGGCTCTGCCTCCTTCGCTCTTTTTGACCCGATCCGGAAGCACGGGCAAGATACCCGTGCTAGGATGGACGGATATGGATGAAAGGGCGATCGCTCTTTATTTAATCAAATTGTTTCTTAAAAACAGCTTTAGGGTGGAAAGTAGCGATAAATATCTTTCCGGTGAAGAACTCTTGCAAAAGTAACTGTTTCGCCATCAAAATAAAAACCTATTCGATAGTCGCCAACCCGAAACCGATACGCATTATCATCGCCTTTCAATTTTTTTAAGTTAACTATTGTCTGTAAATCATTAACATTGGGAATTTCCGCAAAAGCAAACTCCTTGATTTGCACAAAAGCAGGCGTACTTTTAAGAGTTTTTAAATCCTTCAAAAAACTGGGCAGATATTCGACTTTCATTCTGTTTCCAGTTCTGCAAGTGCTTGCCCTAAATTTAACGGCTTTTCATTTTTTACTTCGCGCATAGCTAACAGAAGTCCTCTATCTTCGATAGCTTCTAATAAATACTTATAGTCGGTATAATCTAGAATGACTTGACTAATGTTGCCTTCGGCATCTAATATCAATTTTTGGGCAAGTGGATAATCTTCTATCTTCATATACTTTTATATACTTTTATGTGGAGATGAGTTGATAGGAAATGATGGTTCTATTTTAACTGGGATTTTTTTTTACAAGGTTTGATGATGGTCGATTCCCTACGGGATAGCTACGCTTCACGGGATTTTTTTGAAGCCATCGCACAGGCGAAATGCCCGTGCCACGAGGGATGCGGATGGATGAAAGGGTTGTCGCACTTAGGAACTAAACATCCTCAAAAATCGCTCCCCCCTGCTGTAAATTCAACTTCACATCCTCCGCAAGTCCAGAGTTATTCCCAAACCTTGCTGACTCGACATTCGTACCGCTGAAATTAGTATTTGTTAAGTTCACTTCGAGCAAATTGGCGCGGCTCAAATCGGCACCGCTGAGGTTTGCTAAAGCCAGACTGGCGCGGTACAAATCGGCGCGGCTCAAATCGGCATTTCCTAAGAAAGCGCCGCTCAAATCTGCACCGCCGAATTTGGCATTTTGCAGGTTGGCGTCGCTGAAATCGGCATCGCTGAGGTTTGCACCTCGGAAGTTTGCTCCCTGGAGCTTTGCACTGCTAAAATCAACTGCATTCAAAGTAGTTCCGCGCAAGTTAGCGCCCGCGAAATCTCGTGCTGGATTGAGATTGGCGATTTTTGCCAACTCTGTAAAGTTGTCGGTTTCAGCAGAGATAATGCGATCGACCATTTGTTGCAATTTAGCTTGAGCTTCCGGGACAATTTCCTCCTCTGGCTGTTCCACCGCAGGCAAATTGTAGGACAACAGCGCCCAACTGAGAGCAGGTTGGAGTTTATTTGCTTGCAAATATACAGTCAAGATTCTTTCTAAAACCGAATGTTGATTTGGCGTAATATCATGCAGCCACAAACCCTCAGCATCTGTGATATAAATATCTTCTTTGGCAACTTCAAAAGTCGCTGCAATCCGCAATGGTTTGGCTGTTAATTCAGCTATTCTAACACTTTTTAGCAAACCTTTTAATACAGAATCAGCGCGCTCCAATGTGAAAATCCACGCAGGCGTTGTATCGTCGCCTATGGTGGAAACGTGACACAAAGTGCCATGATTTTCTTTGGCTTTTTCTGCCGTTTCACTTTCTAGAACTACCGCAGGATTTTCTGTAAATAAAACTTGTGTGCTGCTTTGAATTGGCGACAGCTTGAAATCACCGACTAACTGACGTGATGCTACGGGAATTTCGCAGTTTTCCAGATTGAGCTTGAGCGTCCCGCCTTGCAAGCCAAATTTGACCCTACCGCCGAGTATGGGTTCCCAATGCTCGTTAAAATTCAGGCTCAAATGAATGTCGAGCTGCTGGGTTTCGGTTCCAACCGACAGCACTGGAATTGCTTCTAATTGCATCCACAAGCAATCGGGGTATTTGTTGTGAGACTCTAGCGATCGCATATCGGGAGAAGTGCTGGCTC
>NZ_JBARVX010000498.1:0-5484 GCF_049646505.1 Microcoleus sp. | reverse complement strand
AGATTTGAGCAGCTTGGGCTAAAGCATTGGTTTCCCCAGTCAATATTACAGTTCCCGATGATTCGGGCAATGGATAAACTCGGAAAGTTACTTGAGAAATGATTCCCAAGGTGCCGTAAGCACCGGTCAACAGTTTCATCAAGTCGTAACCGGCGACATTTTTAACAACTCGACCGCCAGCTACGGCAATTTTACCGTCCGATCGCACAAAAGTGATTCCCAACAGCAAATCGCGCACGCCCCGATAGCGGTGCCGCAGAGAACCCGCACCAGCAGTAGCGACAATGCCGCCCAGAGTTGCCTGCTGCGGATATGCTGGATCGATCGGCAAAAATTGACCTGATTTACCTAAAATTTCCTGCAAATCCGCAAACTTCATCCCCGCTTCCGCAGTCACGGTTAAATCGCCCACAGCGTGTTCTACAAGGCGATTCAGGCGCGCCGTACTGACAGCCGCGATCCCCCCTGCATCAGGAGATCCCCCTAAATCCCCCTTAAAAAGGGGGACTTTGACAACATCTTGCTCCCCCCTTGTTAAGGGGGGCTGGGGGGGATCCGGATCTAATTTAACTAAACCGCCCCAATCGAGTTTGCTGCCGCTCCCTGCCGGCAAGACGGCCCAGCGATTTCGCCGAGCACAAGCAATAACGGCAGCGAGTTCTGCCTGAGTATGGGGGTAAACAGTGCAGTCTATTGAAGTACCGGGGGCGACAGCTTTTTCTACCCGATTTTGCCAAACCGCCTCTGTGTCTTGCCACAAACAGATGGCAGCAGTGCCGACAATATTTTCTAATTCTTGTGTGGTAACGTAATTTTCGGTAGAGAAAGATTTCATCAAGGTTATCAAACGCCCGGTAAAAAAATAATTACAGCACTGCCTAAAACCATTAAATATTAATACGGGCCAGATATTCAAAACATGAACCAACAAATGTCTCAAAAACGACTTTCTGTAGGAATTACCGGTCTCAACGAAGTGATTGACGGCGGGCTGATTGCTCAGCGCTCTTATCTGGTGCGGGGCGGCCCGGGCACCGGCAAGACTACGCTGGGCTGGCACTTTTTGACCGCAGGTATTGCTTTGGGTGAAAAGCCCCTGTTTATTACTTTAGGAGAACCGGAAGCGCAATTGCGCGCCAATGCCGAAAATCTCGGTTTTGATATCGAATCGGTGGCTTTCCTCGATTTGAGCCCCTCCTCCGAATTTTTTACAGAAGTTCAAACCTATGACATTTTCTCCCCGTCGGAGGTAGAGCGAGAACCCACTACACAAAAGATTATCGATCGAGTCCAAGCTGTCAAGCCTACTCGGGTATTTTTGGATGCGATTACTCAATTTCGCTATTTAGCTGCGGATGAGTTTCAGTTTCGCAAGCAAGTTTTGTCTTTTCTGCGGTTTTTGGTGGAAGGGGGGGCGACGGTGGTGTTCACCTCAGAATGCACGTCAAGTGCTCCCGACGACGATTTGCAATTCATCAGCGACGGAGTAATTTATTTGGAATTGCTGACTGAAGGGCGCACTTTGTCTGTCACCAAGCTGCGCGGTTCCAACTTCCGCAACGGCCGCCATTCGCTGCGCCTGACTCAGACTGGTATGGAGGTATTTCCGCGACTGCTTCCGGACAGCTATCAACAGGATTTTGTGGCTGAACCGATTTCTGCTGGGGTTCCTGAAATGGACGAACTTTTGCACGGGGGATTGGAACGGGGGACTGTGACGGTGATTACCGGGCCTAGCGGTGCGGGTAAAACGACGGTGGGAATTCAGTTTATGAAGGAGGCGGCGGGAAGGGGGGAACGATCGGTAGTTTACATTTTTGAGGAGTCAATGTCTACTCTGCTGCACCGCTGCGAATCAGTTAACATCCCGGTTGGCGCGATGATGGCGCAGGGAAGTCTTTCGGTGATACCCGTGGAACCTTTACTCTACTCGCCGGATCAGTTTGCCTGTATGGTACGCCGAGAAGTGGAGCAGGAAAAGACGCGGATTGTGATGATTGACAGTGTTTCTGGCTATCAACTTTCGATGCGGGGGCAAGATTTGGTGAACAATTTGCACGCTTTGTGCAAGTATCTCAAGAATATGGGAGTGACGGTGATTTTGATTAATGAGGTAGAAGGGATTGGTGGAGATTTTCGGATGACCGAGATCGGGATTAGCTATTTGGCGGATAATATTCTGTTGATCCGCTATCTGGAACGCCAACTGCATAATAGAACAGAAATCCGCAAGGCGATCGGAGTAATTAAAAAACGAGTCAGCGATTTCGAGAAAACTCTGCGAGAACTCGATATTACTCGCTACGGCATCAAAGTCAGCAAGCCGATACGGGGGCTGCGCGGGATTTTGGGTTCCGCGCCGGTGTGGGTTGAGGGGGAAGTGGAGGAAGAGTGAATCGGGGTTCTGGATCGATCTGTGTTTAAAGGACGGGGTTTTTACCCAATCTCTAGATTAAATCTCCTACGGCATCAGCCTTATTCCGAGGAAGCTGACAGATGACTGGCAATTCAATAATTTTAGCAGTTGACCGCAATCAGCGAAACTTGGAGCTTTTGGCACAATTTCTTAACAATGAAGGATACCAGATGCTCGCGGCTTCTAGCTTGGAAGATGTGGCGCGAGCGATCGGTCAGCCTGCTAAAATCGGGATGGCTTTAGTAGATATTTCTGGTTTCGATCGCCGGATTTGGGACTGCTGCGAACAACTGCGAAATCATCAAATCCCTTTTCTGATACTTTCGTCCAAACAAAGCGCTGCCATTGGGCACGAAAGCTTGTGCCGCGGTGCTCGGAGTATATTGGTAAAACCTTTGATCGTTAGAGATTTGCTGTCCGTTGTTCACAGCTTGCTAGGAGAATCTGCGTGAGTCGAATTTTATTGCTTGTAGAACAGAAGGAAAATCGCCGCTTGTTATTAGAATGGCTGGCAGTTTACTATGAAATATTGCTGCCAAACTCAAAAGAAAATATTGAAGATTTTTTAGGGTTAAATCAATCTTTTGATTTGGGGATAATTGATGGTCAGGCACTGAAAAATCACTGGCAATGGGTGGCCGCCCAAAAACAGGCAGAATACCCCCTATGTTTGCCTTTTCTTTTAATTACATCTCGCTCGGATGTAAAGATGGCAACGCAATTTATTTGGCAAACTATTGACGATCTAATTATTGCTCCGGTCGAGAAGATAGAATTGCAAGCGCGGGTGGAAATTTTGCTGCGATCGCGCCAGTTGTCTTTAACTCTCAAATTGTCTCACGATCAACTCGATCGCACTCTGCAAACAGCGAAAGAACTCAACGAGATGAAAACATCTTTGCTGTACATGATCGCCCACGACGTTCGCAATCCTTTGAACTTCATCCTCGGTACTACGCAAGTTCTTACTCAGTACAAATCGAAATTATCAGATGAGAGAAAGCAAGAACTGCTAGACAAAACTCAAGCAGCAGCCAAAAGCATCGATCGGCTATTAGATGACGTTTTGCTGCTGGGCAAAGCTGAGTCGGGAAAAATGGCGTTTTGCTTGCTACCGCTAGACTTAACAAAGTTTTGTGATGAGTTGGTAGCGGAATTTCAGAGCAGCCTGAAGTTGAAACCTCAAAATGATGCGGTGACGCTGGTTTTTGTGAATCACAGTCAACCGGCGATGGCTGATTTGGAGGCGAGTTTGGTGCGGCGGATTCTCAGCAATTTGCTGTCAAATGCTATTAAATATTCTCCTCCTAATAGTCAAGTTGTTTTTGAAATAAAAGTTACTGAAAGAGAGGTGATTTTTTCGGTACAAGATGCCGGAATTGGCATACCTTTGGCAGACCAAGAACGGCTGTTTGATTCGTTTTACCGGGCGACAAATGTTGGTATAATTCCTGGTACTGGACTGGGGCTGAGTATTGTTAAAAAATGCGTGGACTTGCACGGCGGCGAAATTGTGTTGAGCAGTGAAGAGGGTGTCGGGAGTACGTTTACGGTAAGGCTGCCGATCGCAAAAATTGAAGAAGAGTAGATGATTCGGCGGTTGAAACCGCCAGAAAGCAACTAATAACTGACAACTAACAAGTAGATGATTCGGCGGTTGAAACCGCGTCTACACAAACGATGTCGGCCGGAGGCCACTGGTTCGTAAAGAAGATACAAAACCCGGATTTGCTATAACAACTAGCAACTAGCAACTGACAACTGACAACTAATACTAAATCTAGGTAACATACCCCTTTTATGATGGAACCGCGAAGACGCTAAGGATCGAAAACTTAATAACTTAAACACCTCCTACAGTCTTCTCTCTTGTAAGTTGCAAGAAAGAAGGAGGCAGAGCCTCGCCTATCTGCATTACCAGGCAGAGCCTGGTAACGAGCAAAGAAGGAGGCAGAGCCTCGCCTATCTGCATTACCAGGCAGAGCCTGGTAACGAGCAATTCAATGCGCGACAGCTTACCGTATTGTGTGACTGGAATCAAAGTTCTACGGGAGCAACGGCGCTCAATAATTCTTCTAGAATAAACCGCAGTAAAGATTGAGTTGCTAATATTAAACCCAATCGTGCTTGGGCGAGTTTTGGTGTTTCTGTTTTGACTTCGCCCCAAATCCGACATTGGCTGTAAAAAGTCTGAAATGCTTGGCTCAAATTATTAGCTATTTTTAGATAATTGACTGGTTTTTCTTGGGTGCAATTCCCAAACACCGGAGATAAATTGTCTAGCACTGTTATTAGTTGCGAAATTAAAATACGATCGCCCGGATGTACTAACCGCAGTTGCTGGCTGCTGTTGAGCCAGGGTATGGGATTTGGCTGCGCCAGCGACCAAATTTGCGGTGCTGTACGGACATCGGGCTGTGCGATCGAAATTAGGCGATCGCGGTGGGCCATTCGCAGCAGGGAACAGCAGCGCGCGTGGCTGTATTGAATGGGAAACAGCCGATCGCCTGACACCGCAGGAGATAATATGCGAGATTCGGGATCGGGCAGGGAATTTTGAGCTAAACGCTGCAACCAGAGGGCTAAACCTGCATCAGTCAGCTCCAGCTCAATTATGCCCCCCGGTGCGACTTTAACGGCAAAATCTGGCTCGCACAGCGGTTTGAGAGTTTCGACCAACTCGGCGGCGATCGCCTGCGGTGTCTGTTGCCGAGTTTTAGCCAATTTCAGGGCGATCGCAGAGACGTACAGCACCCCGGCGCTATCTTTACCCCGATTTAACGGAATTTGTGCCAGTGTGTCCTGTTGGGCGATCGCGCCGCGGAACTGAGAGAGCAAAAAACACTTCACTGTAACTTCGGGGCACTGCTCCATATTTGATGTATCCATATTGGCCCATCATTAGGTAAAAGTGACTATCTGAGTGTTACCGCTGGCGCTGTCGCTGTACGTTAAACTGCCGATCTCACAGATGGGCGATCGGCTCGCCGGGACGGCCTACATCGAATTAATCACCGTTTGAGCGATTTTTGGGGTGCATATACAATAATTTACGAGAAACTCTTTGC